>NZ_CP046210.1:210437-222920 GCF_012570535.1 Enterobacteriaceae endosymbiont of Donacia semicuprea | reverse complement strand
ATCCCTTTATGTGCTAACATAGGATTACCTACAACATCTCCTATAGCATATATATTTGGAATATTAGTTTTCATTTGATTATCTACATTAATAAAATGATCATCATTAATTAATAGTTTATTAAATTTTTTATTTATATAAATAGAATTTGGTTTTCTTCCTATTGCAACTATAACTATATCATAACTTTTAGAATAAATTGATTTATTATCGTCACTAGTCATATGTACTTGTAATAATTTTTTATCACTATTATTAATAGATAATATTTTAGTACCTAATATTAAATTAAATTTATTTTTTATACATTTTTTATAAATATTTATAATATCATTATCTATTTCAGATAATAATATATTAGAAATTTCGATTATATCAATTTTAGAACCAAAAGATTCATAAATAGTTGCCATTTCTAAACCTATAATTCCACTTCCTATAATTAATATTTTTTTAGGTATTTTTTTTAATAATAAAGCGTCTGTAGAATTCCATATTCTATTATCATTAGAAGGTATAAATGGTAATTCAATAGGTTTAGATCCAGTTGCTATTATTGCATTTTCAAATATAATTTGATAATTATTATCAATACCAATAACATTCAAACAATTTTCTGTTTCAAAAAAACCCATACCATTAATAATATTAATATTTCTAGTTTTTGAAAGAAAATTTAATCCATCAGTTAGTTTATTAATTATACTTTGTTTCCATAAATTAATATTTTCAAGATTAATTTCAATAGTATTTTTAAATATACCTTTTTGAAAAAAATTTTTATTTTCTTTTATTATTTTTGAAATATGTAATAATGTTTTAGATGGTATACATCCTACATTTAAACATACTCCTCCTAATTTTGGATAATTTTCTACTATTAAGGTTTTTAAACCTAAATCACTACAACGAAAAGCAGCAGAATATCCTGCTGGTCCTCCTCCAATTACAACAACTTGAGTTTTTATTGTATCATTCATAATAATCTCTATTAATAATCATATTTTAATAAATTTTATGTTTATAATTTTTTTTAAAAATTACATTAATATATTTCTAATATCAGATAGTAAACTACAAATATAATTTAAAAAATTAATTCCTTCAATTCCATTTATAACACGATGATCATAAGATAATGATAATGGTAAAATAAGTTTTGGTAAAAATTGTTTATTATCTATATTCCATATAGGTTTTATCTTTGCCTGTGATATACCTAAAATAGCTACTTCTGGTGCATTAATTATAGGTGTAAAAAAATTACCTTTAAATTGTCCTAAATTAGATATAGTAAAACAACCTCCTTTCATATCATTAGGATTAAGTTTATAATTTTTTGCTTTATTAGCAAGATTAAATATTATTTCAGATATTTCATTAATATTTTTATTTAAAACATCAAATATTACTGGCACAAATAATCCTTTATTTGTATTAATTGCTATTCCTATATTAAAATATTTTTTTAATATTAAAATTTTATTATTATCTGATAAAGAAGAATTAAAATTAGGATATTTTTTCAAAGCATATGCACATATTTTAATTATAAAACTTAATAATGTTAATTTAATATTATTTTTATTCTTTAACGATTCAATATTTTTTTTAATTCTAAATTTTTCTAATTCTGTAATATCAGTTTCGATATGTTGTGTAACATGAGGAATATTTTTCCAATTATTTGATAAGTTTTTACCAGATATTTTTTGTACATTATTAAGATTTAATTTTTCACATGGTCCAAAATTTTTATAATTTATTAAAGAATTATTAGAAATATTATTCATTATACTTTCATTTTTATTTTCAATATATTTAATTATATCTTCTTTATTAATTCTATTTTTTAAACCACTTCCTTTTATTTTACTTAAATTAATTTTTAATTTTCTTGCTATTTTTCTTACAATTGGTGAAGCATGTATATATGATTCTGTATCTAAAATATTATTTACTGTATTTTTTACAAAACTATTTTCTTTAATATATGTTTTCATTTTAAAATTTTCATTATTTATTTTAAAATTATCTACATAAATAAATATATCATTAGTATTTATAGTATCATATATTTTAACATTAATTTTCTTAACTATACCTTTACATAAAGAAGCTACTTCAAAAATATTTTTTTTATTTTTAATAATTAATAATGATTGATTTTTTATAATTAAATCATTTTCTTTAACCAATATTTTAGTAACTTTCATTAATTGTGTTCCTATATTAGGAACTCTTAATGCTGTAAATGTTATTTTATTTTTTTGTAATTTTATTTTATTCTTTATAAGATTAATTTTTTTTTGTTCATCATTAAATATTTCTAATATTATATTTCCTTTACGAATTTTTTCACCTACAGATATTAAAATTCTTTTTATAATACCATCTTGATCAGAAGGAATTTCCATAGACGTTTTATCACTTTCTACTATGATAATGGATTGTTCTTTAAAAATTTTTTCTCCTTCTTTTACCAAAATATCAGTAATTTTCATCTCCTTTATTCCTGTATCAGGAAATATTATTTTCTTATTCATAGTATTCCTTTTTTATGAAGTTCTAGGATTATTTTTATTTATATTTATTTTATTTTTTTTAATAAAATGTGTAATTTTTTTTAAACTAATTAAATTTAGATCTAATAATATATTTAATATAGCAAGAACTACATATAATTCATTAATTTCAAAAAAATCACGTAAATTTTTACGACTATCAGAACGACCAAAACCATCAGTTCCTAAAACAAAATAATTATTTGTTGGTATATATTTACGAATTTGTTCAGCAAAAAGTTTTATGTAATCTGTTGCTGCTACTGTTGGATAATTTTTCATTATACTTGTAATATATGGAATACGACGTTTTTCAAAAGGATGTAATAAATTCCAATGATCACAATCTTGCCCTTCTCTATTAATTTCTGTAAAAGAAGTAACACTAAAAATATCTGAATTAATATTATATTCTTGATATAATATTTCTCCTGCTTTTATCATATTGTTTAATATAGATCCTGATCCTAATAATTGAATATTAATTGTATTTTTATTATTTTCAATAGAAAATATTTTATATATACCTTTACAAATACCGTATTCAAATTTCGATTTCATAGCTGGCATATTATAATTTTCATTCATGGTTGTTATATAATAATATATATTTTCTTGTTGTTTTCCGTACATTCTTTTTAAACCATTATTTATAATAACAGCTAATTCATATGCATATGTAGGATCATATGAAATACAATTTGGAATTATTAAAGATTGAATATGACTATGACCATCTTCATGTTGTAATCCTTCTCCATTTAATGTAGTACGTCCTGAAGTTGCTCCAATTAAAAAACCTCTTGCTTGTTGATCCCCTGCAGCCCAACATAAATCGCCAATTCTTTGAAAACCAAAAATAGAATAATAAATATAAAATGGGATCATAGGAAAATTATTAGTAGAATAAGAAGTTGCAGCGGCTAACCATGATGCAAAAGCCCCTGATTCATTAATACCTTCTTGTAAAATTTGTCCTTTAATATCTTCTTTATAATATGAAAATATTTCTTTATCTTGTGGAGTATATTTTAATCCATTTGAATTATATATTCCTATTTTTCTAAATAATCCTTCCATCCCAAATGTACGTCCTTCATCAGCTATTATTGGTACTATTCTATTAGAAATATTTTTATTTCTAAGTAAAATATTTAATATACGTATAAATGAAATAGTTGTAGATATATTATCTTGATTTTTAAATAATGTATTAAACTCAGAAAGTTTAGGTAATATTAATTTTTCAGTAAAATTAATTCTTCTGAAAGGAATATATCCACCTAGTTTTTTTCGTTGATTATGTAAATAATGATATTCTAAAGAGTCTTTATTAAAAGAAATATAAGGTAAATTATATAATTTTTTATCATCTATAGGTATTTTTAAATTATTTCTTATATATTTAATTTCATTTAAATCAATTTTTTTGATTTGATGTGCTATATTTTTACTTTCTGCTGTTTTTCCTAAACCGAAACCTTTTATAGTATGAAATAATATTACTGTAGGTTTATTTTTAATTTCGTAAGCTTTTTTAAAAGCTGCATAAATTTTTTTAGAATCATGACCGCCATAATTTAATTTTTCTATTTCCTTATCAGTTAAATTTTTAACAAGATTAAATGTTTCTTTATATTTACCAAAAAAATTTTTTCTAATATAATCTCCATTTTTAGAATTAAAATTTTGAAAATCTCCATCTAAAGTTTGATTCATTAATTGGATTAATTTTCCAGTTTTATCTTTGAATAGTAAATTTTCCCAATTTTTTCCCCAAATAACTTTAATAACTTCCCATCCTGATCCTTGAAAAATATTTTCTAATTCATTAATAATTTTTCCATTACCATATACAGGTCCATCTAATCTTTGTAAATTACAATTAACTATAAAAATTAAATTATCTAAATTTTCTCTTGCTGCTATATTTATTACTCCTTTAGATTCTGGTTCATCCATTTCTCCATCTCCTAAAAAAGCAAAAACTTTTCTATTTGATGTTATTTGTAATTCTCTATTTTCTAAATATTTAAGAAATTTAGCTTGATATATAGCGGATATTGGTCCTAATCCCATAGATACAGTAGGAAATTGCCAAAAATTAGGCATAAGTTTAGGATGTGGATATGATGATAAGCCTTTATTAAAAACTTCTTGACGAAAATTATCTAAATGTTCAATATCTATACGTCCTTCTACAAAAGATCTAGCATATATTCCAGGTGTAATGTGTCCCTGAAAATAAATTATATCTCCGTTATTTTTTTTATTATATCCTTTAAAAAAATGATTAAAACAAACTTCATAAATATATGAAGATGATTGATAAGAAGAAATATGACCTCCTAAATCTAAATTTTTTTTAGAGGCTCTTAAAACAATCATTATTGCATTCCATCTTATAAACGATCTTATTTTTTTTTCTAAAATTAAATTTCCAGGATATATAGGTTCTTCTTCTTTAGAAATTGAATTAATATAATTATTTTTATTTAAATTAAAAATAATTTCATTATTATTGATATGTTTTATTATTATTTTTAATAAAAATTTTGCTCTTTTAATTCCTTCTTCTTTTATAACAGAATCTATTGATTGTATCCAATCATTTGTTTCAATTGGATCCACGTCATGATCTGGTATATAACTATCTGACATGGTTATTATTCCTTATTTTAATAAAAATTAAATAATATATATTTTATTTTAATATTTACAAAATTTTACTTATTAAAATTTTTATGCAAAAATATATAAAAAATTACATAATTTTATTAATTAACATTTTTATTTAGATCTATTAAATATTTATTATTGTAGTAATATCACCTTTTTTTTGTAACCATTTACGACGATCTTCTGCTCTTTTTTTTGCTAATAACATATCCATAATTGAAAATGTTTTAATCATTTCTGTTTTATTATTATTTATTATTAATTGTATTAAACGACGACTAATAGGATTAAAAGTAGTTTCTCTTAGTTGAGTCGGATTCATTTCTCCTAATCCTTTAAATCTTTGTACATTTATTTGTTTTTTATTATTTTTACAATAATATTTTTTTAAAATATTTATTTTTTCATTTTCATTTAAAGCATAAAAAATTTTTTTTCCTAAATCTATACGATATAAAGGAGGCATAGCTACATAAATATGTCCTTTTTTTACTAAAGGTAAAAAATGTTTCATAAATAAAGCACATAATAAAGTAGCAATATGAAGTCCATCTGAATCAGCATCTGCAAGAATACAAATTTTATTATATCTTAATTTTTTTAAATCTTCATTATTAGGATAAATACCTATTGCTAAAGAAATATCATGTATTTCTTGTGAAGATAGAATTTCTTCTGAATTTATTTCCCATGTATTTAAAATTTTTCCTTTTAAAGGCATAACAGCTTGATAATTTTTATTTCTTGCTTGTTTTGCTGAACCTCCAGCTGAATCTCCTTCAACTAAAAAAAGTTCAGTTTTTTTTGCATTATGTAAAATACAATCTGATAATTTTCCAGGTAATATTGAATTTACATTATAATTTTTTTTTTTTTTAAATTTTTTAGAAGCTCTAATCCGTTTTTGAGCATTTAAAATAAACATATCTACTAAAATATGTGCTATTTTAATATTTTGATTTAACCATAAAATAAAAGAATCTCTTACTATATTTGCAATAAATACAGTACATTGTCTAGAAGCCAAACGTTCTTTTGTTTGTCCTGTAAATTGCGGATCTTGAATTTTTATAGATAACACATAAGAACAATGATCCCAAATATCTTCTCCTAATATTTTAATATTTCTAGGTAACATATTATGAAAATTACAAAAATTACGTATTGCATCAAGTAATCCTAAACGTAATCCGTTTACATGAGTACCACCGTGTGTTGTTGGAATTAAATTAACATAACTTTCGGTAAGAATATAATTATTTTCAGGTATCCAAAATAAAGCCCAATTAAGATGTTTTATATCACTTAAATATTCTCCCATAAAAGGAGTATTTGGTATAGTAGTAAAATTTTTAACTGAACTAGTTAAATATTCAGATAAACCATTTTTATAATTCCAATAATAATTATCTCCAGTATTTATATTTTTAAAATAAACTTTTAATCCAGGACATAAAACTGATTTTGCTTTTAATAAATTTATTAAATTAGAAACTAAAAAAGAATGATGTTCAAAAAAATATTTATTTGGCCAAAATCTAATTTTAGTACCAGTATTTTGATTACTTGTGTTTTTTAAAATTTTTAAATTTTGTATTTTATATCCATTTTCAAAAATTATGTTATAAATTTTATTATTACGAAATATACTTACTTCCATTCTTTTTGATAAAGCATTAACAACAGAAATACCTACACCATGTAATCCTCCAGAAAAATTATAATTTTTATTTGAAAATTTACCTCCTGCATGTAAACGACATAATATCAGTTCAATTGCAGAAATTCCTTCTTGAGTATGTATTTCAATAGGCATACCTCTACCGTCATCAACAACTTCTATTGATTGATCATTATATAAAGTAACTAAAATATTTTTTGCATATCCAGCTAATGCTTCATCCACACTATTATCTATTACTTCTTGAGCTAAGTGATTAGGTCTTGTAAGATCAGTATACATACCTGGTCTTTTTTTAACAGGATCTAAACCTTCTAAGACTTCTATGGAATCAGCATTATATTGATCTAAATGGTTCATTATTTATTATTAAATTAAAGTGTATGATAATTTTATATTTTAGATATAGAAAATATATTTTTAATAAAATAATTTTAATAATTATTTATTTTTATATTTAAAATTAATATAACACAACTTACTATATTATAATGATATAATTATTAAATAAAAATAATAAACCATTTTATCATATAAGTTTTATTTATAAAATAAATAATTTTATTTTATATTACTATTTAAATAATAAAAAAATATTGTCCGAAATAAAATATGATTAATATCAGACAATATTCTAAAATTTATTTTATTAGAAATAAGTATTTTTTATTTTTTTTTACTTTCTTTTTTTAAAGTAATTATAATAGTAAAAATACATGAAAATAAAATTC
Organism: Enterobacteriaceae endosymbiont of Donacia semicuprea; assembly: GCF_012570535.1. NCBI lineage: Bacteria > Pseudomonadati > Pseudomonadota > Gammaproteobacteria > Enterobacterales > Enterobacteriaceae > Enterobacteriaceae endosymbiont of Donacia semicuprea. The sequence goes on along the minus strand of NZ_CP046210.1, from coordinate 215,265 downwards.
CTATTATCCACATTAAATACCACATTTATATAATCCATTTAAAATTTATTATTTTTAATAATAAATATCAGATTTTTTTTCAATTTTTTCTTTAGTAAGACGAAAAAACATTTTTTTATAACACCAAAAAGTATAAATTAAAACAATAGGCATAAAAATAATAACTATATATAACATTATATTTAATGTTAATTGACTAGATGTAGAATTCCAAATAGTAAGACTTTGATAAGGTTCTATACTAGAAGGAATAATAAAAGGAAACATTGTTATACCTACAGTTAATATTATACTAATAGTAGTTAGTATAGAACAAATAAAAACTATTACAAATTTTTTATATATAGAAAATAAAATTGTTAATAATGGTAATATTATACTAAATAATGGTATTAAATATAGGTATGTATGATTTTTAAAATTAGACATCCAAGCTTTATGCTCATAAATAATATTACTATTTTTAACATAAAAATTATTAATTTTATACCCTTTTATAAAAAATAAGGTACTAATAAATGATATTATAAAAAATAAAATTAATAATATCGAAGATAATTTTAAAATTATATTTAATTTATGATTAAGATTATAATCTTTAATTCTTAATTGTAAATAAGATGAAGCCTGATTTAATATCATAATTATAATAGTTATACTAATTATAATACTAAATAAGGTAAATAATTTATAAAAATGTCCTTGAGAATAAATATTATAATATTTATCGATGTAAAAAGGAATGCCTTGTAATAAATTACCTAATGCTATACCTATAATACTAGGTGGGAAAAAACTTCCAATAGAGATACAAAAATCACAAATTTTTTCCCATTTTTTATTTCTAATTTTAGAACGATATTCAAATCCTATAGGTCTAAGAAATAAAGAAAGTAATAATAATAACATTGCTATATAAAAATAAGAAAACATAGTAGCATATACAATAGGCCATGCTGCAAATATAGCGCCTCCAGTTGTAATTAACCATACTTGATTTCCATCCCAATGAGGTGCTATAGTATTTATCATTATTCTACGGTCAATATTATTTTTTCCTATTATAAATAATAAAATTCCTACTCCCATATCTAATCCATCAGTAATGATAAATCCCGTAATTAATATACCAATTATTATAGACCAAATTACACATAAAAATTCATAGTTTAACATTAATATAACCTAATAATTAATTTTTATTAATAAATTTTATTGAACTTTTTTTTTCAAAAAAATATTTTCCAGTATTTAAAATACTAGGTCCTATATTAGCAATTTTAAACATTAAATATAGTTCTATTATCAATAAAATTATATAAAAAATAAAAATCATTGTTATGGACAATAATACTTCTATAAATTTTAAAGAAGATCCTGCCATAAAAGTAGGTAAAATTTCTTTAATAGCCCATGGTTGTCTTCCATATTCAGCTACAAACCAACCTGATTCAGATGCTATCCAAGGTAATGGTATTATGTATAAACATGTTTTGAGTAAATATTGTTTTTTTTCAAAATTATTTTTTACAACAGAAAAAATAAAAACTAATATAATTATAATTAATAAAATTATACTAGATAAAACCATAATACGAAAAGCAAAAAATAAAGGAATTACTAATGGTATTGATTTTTTAGCTATTTTTTGTATTTGATTATTATTGATATTATAAATATTTTTATAATATTGTTTAACTAAAAATCCATATCCTAAATATTTTTTATATTTATTAAAAATTTTTATATTTTTAATTTCTAAACATCCATTTTTTATATTTTCAAGAGCTATTAAAGCTTTTAATCCATTTTTAATTTTTAATTCATTATTTTTAATTAAATTTTTTAAACCTAAAATTGATTTTGTAGAAGATCTTGTAGCAATTATTCCTAAAATATATGGAATTTTTATAGTAAATTTATTTGATTGTTTTTTTTGATTAGGAAAACTTATAACATTTAAAGAAGCAGGAGGTTTTTGTGTTTCCCATTCAGCTTCAATAGCCGCTAATTTAGTTTTTTGTGTATTTCCTATTTGATATCCTGATTCATCTCCTAATATTATTACTGAAAAAATTGAAGCTAAACCAAAACTAGAAGCAATAATAATAGATTTTTTAGCAAATTTAATATCTCTTTTTTTTAAAAGATAATATGAACTAATACCAATTATAAATATACATCCTGTAGTATATCCGGCAGTTATAGTATGAACAAATTTAACTTGTGCTATTGGATTAAAAATTAAATTCCAAAAATTATTCATTTCCATTCTCATATTTTGATAATTGAATGAAGAAGCAATAGGATTTTGCATCCATCCATTAGCGATTAAAATCCAAAGTGCAGAAAGATTTGATCCTATAGCAACAAGCCATGTAACAATTACATGTTGTATTTTATTTAACCGTTCCCATCCTAAAAAAAATAAACCAACAAAAGTTGACTCTAGAAAAAAAGCTACTAAACCTTCTATTGCTAATGGAGCACCAAAAATATCTCCTACATAATGTGAATAATATGACCAATTAGTCCCAAATTGAAATTCCATAGTTAATCCAGTAACTATACCTAAAGCAAAATTAACACCAAATAATTTACCCCAAAATTTGGTCATATCTTTATATATTTTATTTTTAGAAATAATATATATTGTCTCCATTATTGCTAATAAAAAAGAAAGTCCTAATGTTAATGGAACAAATAAAAAATGATACATTGCTGTTAATGCAAATTGTAATCTTGATAAGTCAACAACATTTAACATATTTGTCCTTATATAATTTTTATTTATATAAAATTATAATTTTTATATAAAATTTTTTATAAATTATAAATAATTATATTATTTTATTTAATAAATATATTTTTTTATAAAAAAAATTTAAATAAATAAAAAATGAATTTAAATTTGTAAAAATAAACGTATAGGATCTTCTAATAATCTTTTAATTAATATAAGAAAACTTATGGCATCTTTTCCATCAATTAAACGATGATCATAAGATAATGCTAAATACATCATAGGCATAATACAAATTTTATTATTTATAACAATAGGCCTATCTTTAATAGCATGTATTCCTAATATAGCACTTTGTGGAGGATTAATAATTGGAGTCGACATTAAAGATCCAAAAACTCCCCCATTAGTAATAGTAAATGTACCACTTGATAAATCTTTAACAGATAATTGATTTTTATTACTTTGTATAACTAAATTTTTAATTTTTTTTTCAATATCTATTAATGATAATTTATCAGTATCATATATAATCGGTGCAATTAAACCTCTTTCTGTTGAAATAGCAATATTAATATTGTAAAAATTATTATAAATAATATTTTCTCCTTCAATAAATGCATTAATTTTTTTAAAAAATTGTAATGCTTGTGTAACAGCTTTTACATGAAAAGAAGTAAATCCTAATTTAATATTATGAACTTCATTAATTAAATGACTATAATCATTTTTAATATTAATTATTTTTTTCATGTTAACTTCATTAAAAGTAGTTAACATAACAGTATTATTTTTAGAATCCATTAATTTTTGAGAAATATATTTTCTTATTGGACTCATTTTTATTTTTTTAGTATTATTTTTATTTAAAAATTTTTTTTTATCTAATTTATTATCATTTAAATCTTTTGAATCTAAAATTAATTTACTATCTAAATTATTAATTTTATTTAATGCAATATTATTTTTTTTTATTTTTCTTCTTATAGAAGGACTTAAATTATTAAATTTATTAAATAGTTTTTTTTCATTATTATAATGTAAATGATTATTTAACGACAGATTATTTATTTTATTTTTCTTATTATTATTTTGTTCATTTAAAATATTTATTTTATTTTTCTTATTATTATTTTGTTCATTTAAAATATTTATTTTTAAAATTCCAATAACTTGTTGTGATTGTACTTTTTCTCCTTCTTTTACCAAAATTTTTTCTAAAATTCCATTAATAGTCGCAGGTATTTCTAATACTACTTTATCTGTTTCTAATTCCAATAAAATATCATTAATTTTAATTATTTCTCCTGGTTTTTTATTCCATTGAATTATAATTGCATTATTTACTGATTCTGGTAATTCAGGAACAATAATATTAATATTATCCATTTTTTTTTATCCTATAAATAAAACTTATATTTTATTCTGTATTCAAATTAAAAACAGAATATATTATTTTTTCTTGTTGAGTTTTATGAATATAAAAATATCCTGTTGAAGGAGATGAAGATTTTTTTCTACCAATATAATAAATATTATAATTTAACTTATTTTTAAAATAATCTTGGATATACATCCAAGCTCCTTGATTCATAGGTTCTTCTTGACACCAAAAATAATTTTTTATTTTAATATATTTTAAAATAATTTTTTTTAAATCTTGAATTGGAAATGGATATAATTGTTCAATTCTTATTAAAATAATATTTATATTTTTTATAGAATTTCTATATTTTAATAAATCATAATATATTTTCCCAGTACAAAAAATAATTTTTTTAATATTTTTAATATCAATATTTTTATTTATTTCATCAATTATTAATTGAAAAGAATTATTAAAATTTTTTAATTTAGAACATGCTAATGGATGTCTTAAAAGTGATTTTGGAGAAATTACAATAAGTGGTTTTTTTTTATAAGAAAATGCTTGTTGACATAATAAATTATATATTTGAGATGCATTAGAAGGAATACAAATTTTAATGTTATTTTCTGCACATAATTGTAAATATCTTTCTATTCTTGATGAAGAATGTTCAGGTCCTTGACCTTCATATCCATGAGGTAAAAAAAGTATTAAAC
>NZ_CP046210.1:195945-210341 GCF_012570535.1 Enterobacteriaceae endosymbiont of Donacia semicuprea | reverse complement strand
ACTGTAAATATCTTTCTATTCTTGATGAAGAATGTTCAGGTCCTTGACCTTCATATCCATGAGGTAAAAAAAGTATTAAACTACTTTTATATCCCCATTTTTTTTCTCCAGAACTAATAAATTGGTCTATAATAATTTGTGCTCCATTAGCAAAATCTCCAAATTGTGCTTCCCATATTACAATATTTAAATTGTTAATAGAATAACCATATTCAAAACCTAATACTGATTCTTCAGATAAAACAGAATTATAAATATTAAAATTTCCTTGATTTATAGCAATATTTTTTAATGGTATATAAGAAAAACCATTTTTTTGATCATATATAACTGTATGTCTATGAGAAAATGTTCCTCTTTTTATATCTTCTCCTGATAAACGACATGATATTCCTTGAACAAGAATATTTGCATATGCTAAATTTTCTGCGGTTCCCCAATCAATTTTTTTTTCTTCCTTACTCATACTAATTCTATCTAAATAAATTTTTTTAACTATAGGATGAATATTAAATTCTTTAGGAAAAGTACTAATTTTAAAAAGTAATTTTTTTAATTTATCTATTTTTAAATTTTTATATATTTTTTTTATATATTTTTTTTTATAAAAAATATCTGTTTTAGTAAAAAAATTACCTTCATTAAATAAAGTTTGATATTTTTTATATAAATTATGTTTTTCTTTAAAATTAATAATTTTATTAAATAATAATTTATTAAAATATAAATCTTGTATTGTTAAATGATTTTTAATAATATTATACATTAAAGGTTGAGTCATATATGGATCGTCCATTTCATTATGACCATGTCTACGATATGAAACTAAATCTATAAAAACATCTTTATGAAAGATATTTCTATAATTAATAGCTATTCTTATAATAAAAATTACATCTTCTATTTTATCAGCATTCACATGAAAAACAGGACACCGAATCATTTTAGCTATATCAGTACAATAATAACTTGATCTAATATCATTGATATTAGAAGTAGTAAATCCTATTTGATTATTAATAATAATATGAATAACACCATTAATATTATAACCTCTAGTTTTGGATAAATTTAAAACTTCTTGTACTATTCCTTGCCCACTAATGGCAGCATCTCCATGTATACTAATAGGTAGTACATTATTATACTTATGATTTATTTTCGAAAAATCGTTTTCAAATCTTACCATACCCATGGTAACACAATTAATAATTTCTAAATGAGATGGATTAAATACTAATTCAAGTTTAATTTTATCTTTTTTAATTCTAACTATAGAAGAATAACCTAAATGATATTTAACATCATCATTTTCATTTTTTTTTTTTAAAATAGTATTTGAAAATTCATTAATTATATCTTGAATTTTTTTACCCATTATATTAACTAAAAAATTTAATCTTCCTCTATGTGCCATGCTAAAAATTATTTTTGTTGGTTTATTATTTAATTTATTTGAATAACGTATTATTTCCTTTACTAAAGGAATTAAAACATCACATCCTTCTAATGAAAATCTTTTTGCTCCTGGAAATTTTTTACCTATATTTGTTTCAAATACCTCTGCTGCAATTAATTCTTCTAAAAATATCTTTTTTTCTAGAAAATTAAAATTATTTTTAATAATTTCAATATTATTTTGTATCCAACATTTTTCATTTTTTGGTAAATATGTATATTCTATACCAATAGATTTACAATAAATTTTTTGAAAAATTTTATGTAAATCTATTATTTTTTGATTATATAAAAAATTATTTAATGTAATTTTTTTTTGATAATCTTCTTGACTAATTTGATAATATTTTAATTGTAAATTATTACTTAATTTTTTTTTATTTAAAGATAAGGGATTAGTATTTGCGTAATAGTGACCTAAGACTCTAAAATTAATTAATAATTTATTAATTTTTTCTATTAAAAATAAATTTTTATAATAATTATTATTTTTTTTTAAAATTTTATTTTTTTTTTCAAATGATTTAAATATATTTATCCAATTTTTATTTATTGAATTAGGATTTAGTAAAAATTTTTGATATAATTTTTCAATATAAAAAATATTATCATTTAAAATATTTTTTTGATAATTATTCATTCTGATCTCTTATTAAAAGATAATAATATTTATTATTAATAATAAAATAATTTATTTACATAAATAAAAAATAATAAAAATTTAATAAATATTATTTTATAATAAAAAATTAAAGATAATTATACTTATTTAATTTAGAAAGAACAATGATAAAAAATAAAAAATTAATTTTTAAAAAATAGATAAATATAAAAATATAATTTTTAATATCGTAAATAAAATTTTATTATTTTTTAAATAAAAATTATCATATATTTATTAAAATTTATTAAATAACTTTTATTTTTAATATTATAAATATAAAAATTTATTTTATGAAAATTTTTTTTGAATTATTTTTATTAATAGTATTAAAATATTAAGTTTATTAGAAAAATATAATTTATATTAGATTCTATAAATACATAAAACATTAATAATTAATTATTAATGTTTTATGTATTTATAACCATTTTTTTCTTTTAAAATAAAAATAAGGAGCTAAAGCTGATATTATCATTAATATGATGGCATATATATATCCATATTTCCATTTTAATTCTGGTAAAAAAGAAAAATTCATACCATAACTTGATGCAACTAAAGTAGGAGGTAAAAATATTACAGAAACTAATGAAAAAATTTTAATTATTCTATTTTGTTCTATATTAATAAAACCCATAGCAGCTTGCATTAAAAAATTAACTTTCTGAAATAATGATTCATTATGAGGTAATAATGATTCAATATCTCTAAATATTTCTCTGGCTTGTTCTATTTGATTACTTGGTAATCTAGTTTTTCTCATTAAAAAATTTACAGCTCTTTGTGTGTCCATTAAACATAATCTAACTTTCCAACCAATATCTTCTAATTCAGCTAAAGTAGAAAGAGCATTATCAAATTCATCATCTTGATGTCCTTTCATAATAATACAACTTAAATATTCTAAATCACTATATATATTTTCAATTTCATCAGCTAATTGTTCAATTTTTGTTTCTAATAAATCTAATAATAACTCATAAGGATTACCATATATCATGGTATGATTTTGAGTACGTATTATATATAAACGAAAAGTTGGTAATTCTCTTTCTCTTAAAGTATATAATCTATTATTTTTAATTGTAAATGCTACAGTAGTAGTACCTGCATGATTATCTTTATCTTTATAAAAGAAAAAAGAATGTATATGTAAACCTTCTTTATTTTCAAAAAATCTTGCAGATGCTTCTATATCTTCTAATTCTGGACGAGTAACTAAATTTTGTCCAAGTAAATAATATATTTTTTTTCTTTCATTTTTTTCAGGTTTAATCAAATCAACCCAAATTGCTTTCATAACATCATCAGAATTACTTAATTTTAAATTTATTAAATGATTATTATCTATTTTAAAAATATTTAACATTATAACTCCTAAAAATTTAAAAATATTACTTTTAATAAAATTTTTATAAATTTAATTTTATAAAATAATATTATTTTAAAATACAAACTTGTATATAATCAGATATTATCCATTTTATTGTTTTATTATTAAATTTAATTTGTAATTTTTTATTATTTTTTAATATTTCTATATTTAAAATTATTCCTTTACCAAAAATTTTGTGATAAATATTTTGTCCTATAAAATATTTTTTATCTTTTAATATATTTTTTTTAATAAATATATTTTTATTTTTTAAATGACTAATTTTTTTAATACAATTTTTTGGTAATTCATTAAGAAATCTTGATGGTATTGAATGTATTTCTTTACCATATAAATAACGATTTTTTGTATAAGTTAATGTTAATTTTTTTTTAGCTCTAGTAATTCCTACATATGCTAAACGTCTTTCTTCATTTATATTTTTTTCATTAAAAGATATTTTATTAGGAAAAATTCCTTCTTCCATTCCAATTATAAATACTTTAGAAAATTCTAATCCTTTAGAAGCATGCAATGTCATCATCTGTATGAAATTACAATTATTATTTTTTTTTTTAAAATCAATATCATCAGTTAGTAATAAAATTCTGGATAAGAAATCTATTAATAAATTATTTTTTTTTTTATTATTTAATGAAATATTCATAAAATAATTTGCAGCATTAATAAATTCTTTTAAATTATCTATTTTAGTAAAATTATTTTCAGATAAACAATTTTTATTATACATATCCCATAATCCAGAATTTTTTATAGTTTCTTCAATAATAATCGATAATGGTTTTTCAATTATATTATTTTTTAATTTTTTAATTAAATTAACAAATTTTCTTAATGAATTTAAAGATTTTTTATTTAAATATTTTTTATTTTTTAAAATATAAATACTGGATTGCCATAATGTTAAAAAAAATTTTTCAGATATAAATTTTATAATTTTTAATGTATTTAATCCAATTCCTCTTTTTGGAACATTAATAATTCTTTCAAAAGAATTATCATCATTTAAATTAGATATTAGTCTTAAATAAGCTAATATATTTTTTATTTCATAACGTTCAAAAAAACGTATTCCTCCATAAATTTGATAAGGAATAGAAAATTTTAACATAATTTCTTCTAAAATACGAGATTGAGCATTATTTCTGTAAAGAATTGCACAATTATTTAATTTTATATTTTTTTTTAAAAAATTTTTTTTTATATATTTTGCAATATATTCAGCTTCATCAAATTCATTTAATGCATAATAAATTGAAATTAATTTTCCATTATTTGAATTAGTCCATAATTTTTTTTTTCGTTCAATATTATTATATGAAATTAATTTATTTGCCGCATTTAAAATATTAGAAGTAGAACGATAATTTTGTTCTAATAAAATTGTTTTAACATTATCAAAATCTCGTAAAAAATAATTAATATTTTCTATTTTTGCTCCTCTCCACCCATAAATTGATTGATCATCATCTCCCACAAGAACAATTTTAGTATTATAATATTTATTATATAATAAAGATATAAGTTTATATTGTATATCATTTGTATCTTGAAATTCATCTATTAAAATATTTTTAAATCTTTTTTGATATATTTTTAATATATTATGATTATTTAAAAATAATTTATATAAACATAAAATTAATTCATTAAAATCAATAACTTCTGTTATTTTGCAAAGATTCTGATATTCATCATATATTTTAGATAAATTTATATTATGTAAATTATTTTTATAAATTATATTGTTATTATTAAATAAATTATTTTTAAAATTATTTATATATTTAATTATATTTTCTATAGAATAGATTTTGTCTTTTAAAGACATTTTTTTTAAAATTCTTTTAATTAAATTTTTTTGATCATAACTATCTATAATTTGGAAATTTTTAGATAATCCAGCTTCTGAATAATGAATTCTTAATAGATAATAAGCAAAACTATGAAATGTTCCTATCCAAATACTACTTTTTTTATTGTTATTTAATAATAATTTAATTCTTATTTTTAATTCTAATGCTGCTTTATTTGTAAAAGTTACAGCTAAAATTGATTTTGGAGAACAATGTTCTTTATGAATTAACCATGCAATTCTTCGTATTAATACAAGTGTTTTACCACTTCCTGCCCCAGCTAATATTAATAAATTTTTTCTAATTTCAGATACTACTTCTTTTTGTTTATTATTTAAATTTTTTAATAAATCTATGTTATTCATTTATCATAATATCTTAATTAATAATTATATTTGTTTAATAAAAATTATTATAATGTTATTATACCATCATAAATATAGTTAGCTTCTCCCTTCATAAATAAGTCTTTATTATTTCCTTCCCATGTTACATCGATATTACCCCCAACTAAATTTACTTTTACTTTTTTAGATAAAATTTTTTTTTTAATGCCAACAGCTACAGCTGCACATGCACCAGATCCACAGGCATTAGTTTCTCCTACGCCTCTTTCAAAAATTCTTAATTTAATAGTATTTGTATCTATATATTTCATAAATATAACATTAATTTTTTTTGGAAATAATTTATTTTTTGATATAAATGAACCTATCGATAATACTGAAATACTTGATAAATTCTTTACTTGTATAACACAATGTGGATTTCCTAATGAAACAACACTAAAATTGATACATTTATTTTGAAAATAAATTTTATAATTATTTTTAATTTTTTTAGTTAAAAAAGGAATATCTTTAGGATTAAATAAAGGAATACCCATATTTACAATAACTTCTTTTTTATTTAAAATTTTTAAATATATTATACGATTTTTTGTACTTACACATATATTTTTTTTATATATTAATTTTTTTATTCTTAAATATTGAGCAATACAACGAACTCCATTACCACATTGTTCTACTTCACTACCATCACAATTAAAAATTCTATAATTAAAATCAATATCTTTATTTAAAGATGTTTCTATTAGTAATAATTGGTCAAAACCTATACCTGTATATCTATTAGATAATTTTTTTATAACTTTATTTTTAAAATCAAAATTTTTATTAATATTATTTATAATAATAAAATCATTACCTAATGCATGCATTTTTGCAAATTTTATTTTCATATAATTTATTAAATTCTATTTATAGTATATAGATACTTTATAATTATAATTTCCAATTACAACTATATCAGCACATCTTTGTGTAAATAAACCAACAGTAACAATTCCGGGAATATTATTTATATATTTTTCTGTTTGAATTGCATCATAAATATTTAATTTATATATATCTAAAATTAAATTACCATGTTCTGTAATCACATTAGTACGTAATTTGGCTATAGCTCCTATATATAGTAATTTTTTAATAATAAAATTTTTTGCAGAAGGTATTATTTCAATAGGTAATGGATGTAATTTACCTAAATTTGTAACATATTTAGATTGATCAATAATACAAATAAATAAATCAGAAAAACTGGATATAATTTTTTCATTGGTTAATGCACCTCCCCCACCTTTAATCATTTGCATTTTATTATTAATTTCATCAGCACCATCAAAATATATTCCAATTTTATCTATTTTATTAATTTCATAAATATTAAAATTATATTTTTTTAATTTTTCTGTAGAACTTTTAGAAGCAGATACTACTCCTTTAATATTTTTTTTTACAGTAGATAAAATATCTATAAAATAGGATATTGTAGTTCCGGAACCAATACCAATAATACTATTTTTTTTAATAAATGTTATTGCAGCTTTAGCTGCAATATTTTTTAATTTATTAAGCATATATATAACTTTATATAAAATAAAATTTATATTATATTAAGTATAATAATTTGTAAAAAATTTTATATGTTATTTATATAAAATTGATTTTTATAAGTTATAATTTTTAATAAAAATTTAGAAAATTTTGGATTCTTAATAAAAAAATAATTTTTTATTATTTACTTAAATTCATTGATATTTACTTAATAAATAAATTATTTTATAATAAATTTTATTATGAGATTATAAAATGAAAAAAATAAAAATAATTTTTTGTTTACTTTTTTTTGTTTATATATTAATAACAATAACAACACCAAAAAACGTTAATGCTAAATTATTACCTAATTTTACAAAAAAGTTAAATAATAATTTACCTAGTTTAGCACCTATTTTAGCTAAAGTAATACCTTCAGTTGTTAATATTGATGTTCAAGGTAGTACTTTTACATCTGAATATAAATTACCTAAACAAGTAGAACAATATTTAAGAGAACATTTTTTACTTTGTAAGGATGGTTCTCCATATGAGAATACTCTTATTTGTGGAAATAGTGATAATATTCTTGAACAAAGATTTCATTCAATTGGTTCCGGAGTTATTATAAATGCTAAAAAAGGTTTAATTATTACTAATAATCATGTAATAGATCATGCTAATTATATTTCTGTAGAATTAAATAATGGTAAAACTTATGAAGCACAAATAATAGGAAGGGATTCAAAAACCGATATAGCTTTAATAAAAATTATGGGAAAAACAAACAATCTTAAAAGTCTTAAAATAGCAAATTCTGATACTTTAAAAGTAGGTGATTATACTATAGCAATAGGAAATCCATATGCTTTAGGTGAAACAGTTACATCAGGAATTATATCAGGATTAGGACGTTCTGGTCTTCATATTGAAAATTTTGAAAATTTTATTCAGACTGATGCTGCAATTAATTTTGGAAGTTCTGGAGGAGCATTAGTTAATTTAAATGGAGATTTAATTGGAATAAATACAGCTATATTAGCTCCTAATGAGGGTAATATCGGAATTGGTTTTGCTATACCTATTAATACTGTTATGAATTTAGTTAATCAATTTATTAAATTTGGTAAAATTAAGAGAGGTTCTTTAGGAATAAATGGAATAGATTTTGAGCCAGAATTAGCAAAAATTTTACAAATTCCTTATATAAATAAAGGAGTTTTTGTTCGTGAAATTATAAAATTATCTAAAGATAATGAATTACAAGCTGGTGATGTTATTATTTCATTAAATGGTAAAAATATTGATAGTTATTCTTTATTAAAAGCTAAAATTAGTTCTTTTGTTCGAGGTACTGTTGTTAAATTAGGAATTATAAGAAAAAGAATTTTTAAAATTGTTAATGTGAAAATAAAAGATTATAATAATGATAATATTTCTAAAAATATTATTTATAATGGAATTGAAGGAGTATATTTAAATAATATTAAATTAAAAAATAAAATTTATTTTTTTAAAAAAATTCAAAAAACGAGTGTACAAGTTAATAAAGTTTTAAAAAATTCTCCAGCTGAAAAAATAGGTTTAAAAAAAGGTGATATAATAATAGCAATTAATGAAAGGATTATTAAAAATGTAAATGATGTTAAAAAAGTTTTAAATAAAAAACAATCATTAATTCTTTTACATATTTTAAGAGGGAAACGTAATTTATATTTAATTAATTAAAAAAATTTATTAATTTAATTGAAATAAATTTAAAAATATTTAATACTAATATCATAATTACATTATGGCCCTTTAGCTCAGTGGTTAGAGCAAACGACTCATAATCGTTAGGTCGTTGGTTCAAATCCAACAAGGGCCAGATAATAAAAAAGAATTATTTTAGATTTTTCATATCAAAAAAATTTAATAATTATTTAAATAAAAATTTTTATTTAAATAAATAGTTTTTTTTAAATTAAATTTAAATTTAATATTTTTTATATATTTAAAAATTAGGAAAATAAAAATGTTAGAAATTAACTTAATAAAAAATAATTTAAAAAAAATAAAAAAAAAAAATATTTTTATTAGGGGGTTTCTTTAATTATTTAAAATATAAAAAAAAATTATTAAAAATAAATAATGAATTAAAAAATCCTAATATTTGGAATAATATTAATTATGTACTTAATTTAAATAAAAAAAAATCAAATATAGAAAATTTATTATTTTCTTTAGATAAAATTAATCAAGAAATTATTGATATTAATGAATTAATTAATTTAGCTATTGGTAGTAATGATAAAATTATATTAAGCGAATCTGTAGAAATATTATCTAAATTAGAAAATAAAATAAATATTTTAGAATTAAAAAAAATTTTTATTAAAAAAAATGATAATAAAAATTGTTTTATAGATATACAATCTGGGTCAGGAGGAATAGAATCCCAAGATTGGGCAAAAATAATTATGAAAATGTATTTAAAATGGGCTACGCAAAAAAAATTTAAAACTATAATAATAAATGAAATACCTGGAGAAATTATAGGAATAAAGTCAGCAACTATACATATAATTGGAAATTATGCTTTTGGATGGTTACGTACAGAAAATGGAATCCATCGTCTAGTTAGAAAAAGTCCTTTTAGTTCTTCTGGAAGAAGACATACTTCTTTTGCTTCTACTTTTATTTATCCAGATATTTTAGATAAAAATAACATATCTATTAATACAAAAGATTTACGTATTGATTTTTATAAAGCTTCTGGAGCAGGAGGACAACATGTTAATCGTACAGAATCAGCTGTGCGTATTACACATATTCCTACAGGAATAGTTACACAATGTCAAAATAATAGATCGCAACATCAAAATAAAAGTCAAGCAATGAAGCAAATTAAATTTAAATTATATGATTTAAAAAATAAAATAAAACAAAAAAAACAAAAAAAAGTTGAACAACAAAAATTTAATATTAGTTGGGGATATCAGATACGTTCTTATATATTAGATGATGCAAGAATTAAAGATATTAGAACTGGTATAGAAATTAAGGATGTAAATTTTGTACTTAACGGTAATATAGATAAATTTATTCAAGCTAGTTTAAAATTAGGTTTATAAATCAAGGATTTTATTATGTCTGAAAATAAATATTATTTTAATAAAAATAGTAATAATAATGAAGTAAAGTTTCGACATAAAAAATTGATTAAATTAAGAAAAAATAATATTGCTTTTCCTAATAATTTTAAAATTAGTATTACATGTAAGAATTTAAATAAAAAATTTAATAATAAAGACATTAATTTAGATAATAAAAAAATATTTAATGTTGCAGGACGTATAGTTAATTTACGAATTATGGGGAAAGCTACTTTTATTAATATTCGAGATTATACAGGAAAAATACAGATTTATATATCTCAAGATAGTATATCTTTTGAAAAATATAAAAAATTTTTAAAAGAATATAATCTTGGAGATATTATAGGTGTAATTGGTAATCTTTTTAAAACAAAAACTAATGTTTTATCAATTTTTTGTCAAAAAATTTATTTATTAACAAAAGCAATCAGACCATTACCTAATAAATATCATGGATTACAAAATAAAGAAATAAAATATAGAAAAAGATATTTAGATTTAATTGTAAATAAAAAAACACGTGATATCTTTAAAATAAGATCTAAAATTATATTAAATATTCGTAATTTTATGAATAAAATGGATTTTATTGAAGTTGAAACTCCTATGATGCATAATATACCTGGAGGTGCTTTAGCGAAACCTTTTGTAACTTATCATAATAAATATAATATAAATATGTATTTACGTATAGCACCTGAATTATATTTAAAACGTCTTATTATTGGAGGTTTTAATAAGATTTTTGAAATTAATAGAAATTTTCGTAATGAAGGTATTTCTACTCAACATAATCCTGAATTTACAATGATGGAAATGTATATAGCTTATGCTGATTATAAAGATTTAATGATTTTATTTGAAAATTTATTTAAAAAAATATATAAATTATTATTTAATAACTCTTTGTTAAAATATAATAATTATGTTTTTAATTTAAAAAATAAATTTAATATATTAACAATGAAAGAATCTATCATTTTTTTTTATCCTAAATTTTCTTTAGATAGTTTAGAAGATATTAATGTTTTAATAAAAATTACTAATTTATTAAATATTAAAATAGATAAAAATTGGAGTAAAGGTAAAATTATTTCTGAAATTTTTGAAGAAAAAATTGCTAATAAACTCATGAAACCAACTTTTATTACAGAATATCCTGTTGAAGTTTCTCCTTTGTCAAGAAGCAATAATTTAAATCCTTTAATTACTGATAGATTTGAATTTTTTATTTGTGGTATGGAAATAGCAAATGGTTTTTCTGAATTAAATGATCCAGAAGAACAAAAAAAAAGATTTAAACAACAAGATAATTTAAAAAAATTTAATAATACTAAAAAAAATAATATTTATGAAAAATCTTATGATCAAGATTATATAGAAGCATTAGAATATGGATTACCTCCTACAGCAGGTTTAGGATTAGGTATTGATAGATTAGTTATGTTATTTACAAATTCTAAGTCTATAAGAGATGTAATTTTATTTCCTATGTTAAGACCTCAATAAACTCATTTTTTTTTCAGCTTTTTTAACTAAAGATATAAAATTTTCTATTGTTAAAGAAGCTTTTCCAACTAATAAACCATTAATATTTTTTATTTGAAATAAATTATTAATGTTATCTTTATCAATAGAACCTCCATACTGAAAAATAATACTTTCTGATATTTTTTGATTTATAGATGAAATATATTTTTTAATAAAATTAATAGTTTTTTCTATTTCATTTATATTTGCAATTTTTCCAGAACCAATAGCCCAAATTGGCTCATAAGCTATAATAGTATTATAAAATATATTAACTTCACATATTTTTAATATTGAATTAATTTGATTAATACAAATTTTTTCTGTTTTATTTTGTTTTTTTTCTTCTTTTGTTTCTCCAATACATAAAATCGGTATTAATCCATTTTTTTTGGTTAAAATAAATTTTTTAGCTATAAAATTATTATTTTCATAATGATTTATTCTTCTTTCTGAATGACCAATTATTACATATTTTACACCAATATCTTTTAACATATTTATTGATATTTCACCTGTAAAAGATCCTTTTTCATGAATATCTATATTTTGTGCTACTAAATTTATTGATGTATTTTTTAAATAATTATGTAGATAATATATATATACATAAGGTGGTGCTATTGCTATTTTACAATAATGTAACAAATTATTTATTTTTTTTATTAAATTTATATTTTTATCTATAAAATTAAGATTTCCATTTAATTTCCAATTAGCAACAATTAAAAATTTTTTCATATTTTTCCCCTTATAATTATTTTACCAATATTGTTCTGATGTAATATTACCGTTTTGATTAGAAAGATTTCTAGATAAATTTTTATCTATTTCTAGTATTCTTCTTGTTTCTTTTATCATATTTGGATTACCACATAACATTATATGACTATCTTTTTTATCAATTTTTATACCAATTTTTTTTTCTAAATTTCCATTTTTAATTAAATCAGGAATATAACCATATAAAATAGAGTTATTTACATTATTATTTCTAGTTAAAACAATTTGTATTTTAAATTTATTATTATATTTCTTTTTAATTTTATTAACTATATTTAAATAATTAAAATCATTTATATATCTAATAGAATGTACTAGAATTATTTTTTGAAATTTTTCAAAACAAATATCATCTTGTAAAATTGAAAGATAAGGTCCAATACCAGTTCCTGTTGATAACATCCATAAATTTTTACAAATATTAATATTATTTAATGTAAAAATACCTAAAGCATTTTTAGAAATCATAATCTCATCATTAATTTTTAATTTATATAAATATGGAGTTAATTTTCCTCCTCTAATATTAGAAATATAAAATTCATGATTTTTATTTTTTGGAGAATTTATATATGAATATACTCTTTGTATTTTTTTCCCATTAATTTTTAAAGCTAATTTTGTAAATTGTCCAGCAATAAAATTATTAACTTTTGCATTTAAAATAATACTAAATAAATTTTTTGTCCAATATTTTATATCTTTAATATTTCCAATAATCCATTCTGTCATATTTAATCCTTAAATTTTATTTTAAAATTATATTTTAATATAAAAACATAATTTTTATAAAACATATTAATAATTAAATTTTTTATAATTTTAAAAAATTTTAATAAAAATTAATATTATTTATAAGTTATAAGTTAAATATTGTTAAATTTTACTCTATATTATTAATTTTTTATATAAAATTTTATTTTATTATTTTTTAATATTTTTTATAAAAAATTTATGTTATTATTCTAAAAATTATTAATATAATAATATATGAAAATTTTTTAATTAATAATAGATTATATTTAATAAAATTTTGTAAAAAAATTATTATTCTATAATGCATTTTAATTTATATAGAAATAATTTAAGGGGTGTAGTTTAATTAGGTAGAATATTGGTCTCCAAAACCAATGGTTGGGGGTTCAAATCCCTCCACCCCTGAAAATTACTATTTTTTTTAATTATATAATTTTTTTATAAAATATATATTTATGTTATTATAATAAATAATTATTTATTTAAAATTAAAATATTATAAATTTTATTTAATAAATTTATATTATTTTAAAAAATTTAATAATATATCAAATACAAAATCATATCTTTCTAATCTTTAAAATTTACATGAATTAAAACATAATAAAGATGAATTATGCATATTATATTACTAAATTAAAGAGGTTTAAAATATGAATGGAGCACAATGTATAATTCATGCACTAAAAAAAGAACATGTCCAAATAGTATTTGGATATCCTGGTGGTGCAATAATGCCTCTTTATGATGCATTATATAATAGTAAAATAGAACATATATTATGTAGACATGAACAAGCAGCGGCAATAGCTGCAATAGGATATGCTCGTGCTACAGGAAAAATAGGAGTTTGTATAGCAACATCAGGTCCTGGAGCAACTAATTTAATAACAGGAATTGCAGACGCAATGGTAGATTCTGTTCCTATTGTCGCAA
>NZ_CP046210.1:193792-195853 GCF_012570535.1 Enterobacteriaceae endosymbiont of Donacia semicuprea | reverse complement strand
GTCGTAATTACAGGACAAGTATCGTTACCATTAATTGGGACAGATGCTTTTCAAGAAATAGATATTATAGGAATGTCTTTATCATGTACTAAACATAGTTTTTTAATAACTTCACATAAAGAAATATCATCTATAATAGAAAAAGCTTTTTTTATAGCATTATCTAATAGACCTGGTCCAGTTTTAATAGATATACCTAAAGATATACAATTATTTCATAATGTACCTAAGCAAATAAAATCTAAAAATAAAAATTTTTTTCTTATTAAAAAAAAAAAAATTTCAATAAAAAAAATCATAAAAGCTAATTATTTATTAAAAAATTCTATAATGCCTATATTATATATAGGTGGAGGTGTAAATATAGGTAATGCCGTAAATACATTAAGAAAATTTGTACAAAAATCTAAAATTCCTACAGTAGTAACCTTAAAAGGTTTAGGAACTATAAATAATAAAAATCCTTATTATTTAGGAATGTTAGGTATGCATGGTAATAAAGCAGCTAATTATACCGTACAAAAATGTGATTTATTAATAGCTATTGGAGCAAGATTTGATGATAGAGTCACAGGAAATATAAAAAAATTTGCTCCTTTCGCAAATATTATACATATGGATATAGATCCAGCAGAAATTAATAAAATTTGTCAAGTAGATGTAGAATTATTGGGTAATTTAAATAATTTAATTCCATTATTAGAAATACCAAATAATATTTTAAAATGGCAATGTTATATAAAAAAAATAAAAAAAAAATATTCTTATTCATATAGTAATTTTTTTGATAATGATAAAATTTATGCTCCTTTTTTGTTAAAAAAAATATCAGATTTTAAAAATGAACAAACTATTGTTACTACTGATGTAGGACAACATCAAATGTGGGTTGCACAACATATAACTTTTTTAACTCCTAGAAATTTTATTACTTCAAGTGGTCTAGGAACAATGGGTTTTGGATTGCCAGCTGCAATTGGAGCTCAAATTGCTAAACCTAATCATACTGTTATATGTATTTCTGGCGATGGTTCTTTTATGATGAATATTCAAGAATTAAGTACAATTAAGAGAAAAAATTTACCTATTAAAATTATATTATTAGATAATAAAAGATTAGGTATGGTAAAACAATGGCAACAAATTTTTTTTAATAAAAGATATAGTGAAACTATATTATTTGATAATCCTAATTTTGTAAAATTAGCTGAATCTTTTGGAATATCAGGACATAGTATTTGTTATAATTTTGAAATTAAAAAAAGTTTAAAAGAAATTTTTTCTATGAAAAAACCTTATATATTACATGTTTCTATTAGTGAAAAAGATAATGTTTGGCCATTAGTTCCTCCTGGATATAGTAATGATAATATGATAGAGAAAAATTAAATGAATAAATATGAATTATATATTAAAACTAATAATAGCCCTGAAATAAGTGAAAGAATAATGAGAATTATTCGTCATAGAGGATTTTTAATTAAAACTGTAAATATTAATGTATTAAATAAATTACAAAATATTGTTTTTAAATTAATAATAAAAAGTTTTAAATCTATAGAAATTTTAGTAAAACAAATCGCTAAATTAATAGATGTATTAGATATAATTATAATATCATAAATCATTATAATAACATTATAATTATTTAAAATAAGGAAATATAGTAATGTCAAAAAAAAAAACAAATTTTATTTGGTTAAATGGAGATATTATAAAATGGGAAGATGCTAAAATTAGTGTTATGACCCATGCATTACATTATGGTACATCTGTTTTTGAAGGTATTAGATGTTATAAATCATGTAAAGGTTCTGTTATTTTTCGTCATCAAGATCATATTGATCGTTTATATAATTCTGCTAAAATTTATCGTTTTCCATTAAGATTTACTATACAAGAAATAATTAATGCTGTTCATATCATAATTAATATAAATAAATTAAAAGAAGCTTATATAAGAATCCTAGTTTTTATAGGAGATGTAGGTTTAGGAATTAATCCTCCTAAAAATTATTATGCAGATGTAATGATTAGTGCTTTTTTATGGAAAAATTATCT
>NZ_CP046210.1:154483-193696 GCF_012570535.1 Enterobacteriaceae endosymbiont of Donacia semicuprea | reverse complement strand
AGATGTAGGTTTAGGAATTAATCCTCCTAAAAATTATTATGCAGATGTAATGATTAGTGCTTTTTTATGGAAAAATTATTTTGGTGAAAATGCAAAAAATAATGGTATTAGGACAATGGTATCTTCTTGGAATAAAATTAAACCTAATACTATACCTAGTTTAGCAAAAGCAGGTGGTAATTATTTATCCTCATTCTTAATAAGTAGTGAAGCACGAAGAAATGGATATGATGAAGGAATAGCACTAGATAGTTTAGGTTTTGTGTCCGAAGGATCCGGAGAAAATATATTTATTATTAAAAATAATATTTTATTCACTCCTCCATTAACTTCATCTATTTTACCAGGAATTACAAGAGATTCAGTTATAAAAATAGCACAAAATATTAATTTAAAAATAAAAGAATCATTAATATTAAGAGAATTTATATATTTAGCTGATGAAATATTTTTAACAGGAACAGCAGCTGAAATTATTCCTGTCTGTAGTATAGATGATATATTAATAAATAATGGTAAAAAAGGGAAAATTACACAAAAAATACAAGAAGAATTTTTATATTTATTTACGGGAAAAATAAAAGATAAATGGAATTGGTTAGATCATATAAATTTATAATAATTAATTATTAAAAAAAAGCGAGAAATATGCCTACTTATCGTTCATTTACCACAACTAAAGGTCGTAATATGGCAGGAGCTCGCTCTCTTTGGAGAGCGACAGGTATGAATAATGAAGATTTTAATAAACCAATTATTGCTATAGTTAATTCTTTTTCAGAATTTGTTCCTGGACATATACACTTACAAAAATTAAGTAAAATAATTTCTAAGGAAATAAAAAAAAAAGGAGCTGTCCCAAAAGAATTTAATACAATAGCTATTGATGATGGTATAGCTATGGGACATAATGGTATGTTATATTCTTTACCTTCTAGAGAACTTATTGCTGATTCAATAGAATATGTTATAAATGCTCATTGTGTAGATTCGATGATTTGTATATCTAATTGTGATAAAATTACTCCAGGAATGTTAATGGCTAGCTTACGTTTAAATATACCTACTGTATTTATATCAGGCGGACCAATGGAAGCTGGAAAAATTATAAACATTAATAAAAAAATTACTAAAATTAATTTAGTTGATGCAATGATTGAATCAGCTGATTTAAAAAAAACAGATAATTATATTCAAGAAATAGAACTTAATGCATGTCCAACATGTGGTTCTTGTTCAGGAATGTTTACAGCTAATTCAATGAATTGTATAGTAGAAGTTTTAGGTTTAGCATTACCAGGTAATGGTTCTTTACTATCTACGCATAAAAATCGTAAAAAATTATGTATAAAGTCAGCACATAAAATAGTAGAAATTACAAAAAAATATTATGAAAATAATAATATTAATTTTTTACCCAGAAATATTGCAAATCAAGAATCTTTTGAAAATGCAATTATGTTAGATATTGCTATGGGTGGATCTACAAATACGATTTTACATATGTTAGCTTTAGCTCAAGAAACGAATATAAATTTTAACCTCAAAACAATAGATAAATTATCAAAAAAAATACCTTGGTTGTGTAAAGTTTCTCCTAGTACAAATAAATTTTATATGGAAGATTTTCATAGAGCTGGTGGAGTTATAGGAATTTTAGGAGAATTAAATAGAATAGGATTAATACATGAAAATACTAAAAATATCTTAGGATTAACAATAAAAGAAACAATAAAAAAATATGACATAATGATTAATAAAGATTTAAAAATAAAAAATTTTTTTTCTTCTGCTCCAGGAAATATTAAGACTACCAAGCCTTTTTCACAAAATAGAATATGGAATAATTTAGATAATAATAGAAAAAAAGGTTGTATACGTTCATATAAATATGCATTTAGCAAAGATGGAGGATTAGCTGTTTTATATGGTAATCTTGCTAAAAATGGATGTGTTGTAAAAACAGCTAGTGTAGATAAAAAATTACTAATTTTTACAGGAAAAGCTAAAGTATATGAAAGTCAGGAATCAGCAATATATGCAATTTTAAATAAAAAAATTTTTCCAGGTGAAATCGTTGTAATAAGGTATGAAGGGCCAAAAGGAGGACCAGGAATGCAAGAAATGTTATATCCTACTTCCTATTTAAAATCAATGAAATTAAATAAAAATTGTGCTTTAATTACTGATGGAAGATTTTCAGGTGGTACTTCTGGGTTATCTATAGGACATATTTCTCCTGAAGCAGCAAATAAAGGTATGATAGCATTAATAAAAAATGGGGATATTATTAAAATTAATATACCAAATAGATCTATAATACTAGATGTACCAAATAATATTCTAATAGATAGAATAAAAATAGAAGAACAGAGAAAACATTTAGCCTATACTCCTAAATTAAAAAGAAAAAGAAAAATTTCTTTTGCATTAAAAGCATATGCATATTTAGTAACTAGTGCTGATAAAGGTGCTGTTAGAGATAAAAATAAGTTAGATATTTATAAATAAAAATTTAAATTTAAATATTTTAAATAATAAATCAATTTTGAAATTAATTTATCTTAAATTATATAATAAATTAATTTATAAAAATAAAATATAATTTATTCAGTATAAACTATGTATAAGTTTTCTTAAATAAATGATAAAATAATATTCATTTATATTTAATAAATATTTTTTTAAAAATATTTACTAAACTAATTAAATATTAATTTATATATTAAATAGGATTATTTTAATGAAAAATTATTTTAATAGTTTAAATTTTCGTAGAAAATTAAAGAATTTACAAAAATGTAGATTAATGCAACCTAATGAATTTATACAAAGTATAAATGATTTAAAAAATAAAAAAATTGTTATTATAGGATGTGGATCTCAAGGGTTAAATCAAGGATTAAATATGAGAGATTCTGGATTAAATATATCTTATGCTTTAAAAAACGAATCTATAAAAAATAAAAATGAATCTTGGCAAAGAGCTTATATGAATAATTTTGTAATTGGTTCATATAAAGAATTAATACCTACTGCAGATTTAATAATTAATTTAACTCCTGATAAAAATCATCATAATGTTTTAAAAAAAATTAAACATTTAATAAAAGAAAAAGCTACATTAGGTTATTCTCATGGTTTTAATATTATAGAAGAAGGAGAGATTATTCCTAAAAATATTTCGGTAATTATGGTTGCACCAAAATGTCCAGGAACAGAAGTAAGAGAAGAATTTAAAAGAGGTTTTGGTGTTCCAGCTTTAATTGCTGTTCATCAAAATTATGATAATAATAATTCTGGATTTAAAATAGCCAAAGCTTGGGCAGTAGCTATTGGTAGTCATAAAGCTGGAGTATTAGAATCATCTTTTATTGCAGAAGTTAAATCTGATTTAATAGGAGAACAAACAGTTTTATGTGGAATGTTACAAACAGCATCTATCTTATTATTTGATAAATTATTAGAATTTAATATTAATTCATCATATGCTTCACAATTTATTCAATTTGGATGGGAATATGTTACTGAAGCCTTAAAACAAGGAGGTATTAGTTTAATGATGGATAGATTAAATAATTTTAATAAAATACGTTCTTATGAATTATCTTTAATTTTAAAAAAATTATTAAAACCCTTATTTAAATTACATATTGATAATATAATTTCAGGAAAATTTTCTCAAGATCTTATAAAAGATTGGGAAAATAATAATCAAAATTTAAAGAAATGGAGAGAAATATATAAAAATAATAATTTTGAAAAAATTAAAATTACAAAAAATAATTATGTAAGTGAAAAAGATTATTTTAATAAGGGTATTTTTATGACTGCTCTTATTAAGAGTAGTATTGAATTAACATATGAATTAATGATAGAATCAGGAATATCACCTGCATCTGCATATTATGAATCATTACATGAATTACCTTTAATTGCTAATACTATTTCAAGAAAAAAATTATATGAAATGAATAAAGTTATATCTGATACAGCTGAATATGGTAATTATTTATTTACAAATCATGCTATTCCTTTATTACAAAAATTTATGAAAAATCTTACAAAAGAAGATTTAGGTATTATAAAAATTAAGGATAAATTTATAAATAATATTTATTTACGTGATGTAAATTATAATATTAGAAATCATCCTATTGAAAAAATAGGTTATGTTTTAAGAAGTTATATGACTCATATGAAAACTTTAATTAAATAAAAAAAGATATACTCTCTTTTTAAAAAGAGAGTAATTTTAAATATTATTATTTTTTTTAATATTAATTATTATAATTAATATATTATTTAATTTTAATATTATCTTTTATTTTATATATATAAATATCTTTATATTTTTATTTTTATACATTTCTTTTAAAATCTTTTATTAAATTAAAAATTTAATATACAAATTTTATATTATAAAATTTGTATATTAAATAATAAAAATATATTTATTATGTAATAAATTTTTATTTAAAATTTATATTTATTATAAATTATGGAGCATAATTTGAATAATAAAGCAATATTAGTTATGGAAGATGGAACTAAATTATTTGGTAAATCTATAGGTATAGATGGAATAGTTATAGGAGAAATAGTATTTAATACAGCAATTACTGGTTATCAAGAAATAATTACTGATCCTTCATATTATAAACAAATTGTTACTTTAACATATCCTCATATTGGTAATACAGGTATTAATTTGGAAGATAATGAATCATCAAAAATTTATTTAAAAGGACTTATTATTAATCATTTATCAAAAATAGCAAGTAATTATCGTAGTACAGAAGAATTAGGACCATTTTTAAAAAAAAATAATGTTGTTGCTATTGAAGGAATAGATACTCGTTATTTAACAAGATTAATACGTGATAAAAAAATAAAAAAAATAGCATTAATATCTACTAAAAAAAAAATTAATTTTAAAAATATTATAAATAAAATTAATAAATTTCATGGATTAAAAGGATTAAATTTAATAAAAGAAATTACAACAAAAGCAAATTATTCATGGATACAAGGAAGTAAAAATTATAAATCAGTAAAATTACATAAAAATTCTATACATATTTTAGCTTTTGATTTTGGTATTAAAACAAATATATTAAAAATATTTATAGATAAAAAATGTAAAGTTACTGTTATTTCTGCTTTTACTAGTTATGAAGAAATAATATTATTAAATCCAGATGGTATTTTTTTATCTAATGGTCCTGGAGATCCTACTCCATGTCTTTATATTATTAATAATATAAAAAAAATTTTAAAAACAAATATTCCAATTTTTGGTATTTGTTTTGGACATCAAATATTAGCTCTGGCAAATGGAGCTAAGATTAAAAAAATGGATGTAGGACATCATGGAAGTAATCATCCTGTAAAAGATCTAGCAAATAATAAAGTCTTCATTACGACTCAAAATCATCAATTTACTATTGATAAAAATAATCTTTCTAAAAATTTAAGAATTACACATATATCATTATTTGATAATACTATACAGGGAATTCATTGCATTAAACAATCTGCTTTTAGCTTTCAAGGACATCCTGAAGCAAGTCCAGGACCACATGATACATCTATTTTATTTGATTATTTTATAAAATTAATTAAAAAATATCGTATAATAAAATATAAGAGATTATAAAAATGCCAAAACGTACTGATATAAAAAATATTATGATTTTAGGAGCTGGTCCCATTATTATTGGACAAGCTTGTGAATTTGATTATTCTGGTACTCAAGCATGTAAAGCTTTAAAAGAAGAAGGTTATAATGTAATTTTAGTTAATTCTAATCCTGCTACTATTATGACTGATCCTGATATCGCTAATATTACTTATATAGAACCTATGGATTGGAAAATAATTGCTAGAATTATAGAAAAAGAAAAACCTAATGCTATTTTACCTACTATGGGAGGACAAACTGCACTAAATTGTGTTTTAAATTTACATAAAAATAATATTTTAAAAAAATATAATGTTGAAGTAATTGGGATTACAATAGATAGCATAAATAAAGCAGAAAATCGTTTTATTTTTTCAAATATTATAAAAAAATTAGGTTTAAATATACCCATTTCTTATACTATTCATAATATTGATGAAGCAATAAATTGTGTTAAAAAAATTGGTTTTCCGTGTATTATTAGGCCATCATTTACTATGGGTGGAAGTGGAGGAGGAATTGCACATGATTTTAAAGAATTTAAAAAAATTTGTAAAAATGGATTAAATTTATCTTTTAATCATGAATTAATTATTGATGAATCTTTAATTGGATGGAAAGAATATGAAATGGAACTCATAAGAGATAAAAATAATAATTGTATTATTATTTGTTCTATTGAAAATTTAGATCCTATGGGAATTCATACAGGAGATTCAATTACTATTGCACCAGCACAGACTTTATCAGATAAAGAATATCAAATAATGAGAAATGCGTCTATATCTATATTAGAACATATAGGTATACAATCTGGAGGAGCAAATGTACAATTTGCTGTAAATCCTATTACAGGTAAATTAATAGTTATTGAAATGAATCCTCGTGTTTCACGTTCTTCTGCATTAGCTTCTAAAGCAACAGGTTTTCCTATCGCTAAAATATCTACAAAATTATCTATTGGTTATA
Source organism: Enterobacteriaceae endosymbiont of Donacia semicuprea (assembly GCF_012570535.1). Taxonomy (NCBI): domain Bacteria; kingdom Pseudomonadati; phylum Pseudomonadota; class Gammaproteobacteria; order Enterobacterales; family Enterobacteriaceae; species Enterobacteriaceae endosymbiont of Donacia semicuprea. The sequence goes on along the minus strand of NZ_CP046210.1, from coordinate 187,044 downwards.
CATTAGATGAATTAGTAAATGATATAACAAGTAATAATATTACAGCTGCTTTTGAGCCATCTATTGATTATGTAGTAACTAAAATACCTAGATTTAATTTTGAAAAATTTCATAATGTAAATAATAAATTAACAACACAAATGAAATCAATAGGAGAAATTATGTCTATAGGTAGATCATTTCAAGAATCAATACAAAAAGCATTATGTAGTTTAGAAATCGGTATTAATGGTTTTACTCCTAAAATAAATTTAAAAAAAAATAAAAAAAATATTAATTTAATTATACAAGAATTAAAAAAACCAGGACCAGATCGAATAAGATTTATTGCCGATGCTTTTAGAATAAAGATATCTATTAAAAAAATATATAATTATTCAAAAATAGATATGTGGTTTTTATATCAAATAAAAAATTTAGTTAATATTGAAAATAAAATAAAAATATTAGGTATTAAATGTTTATATAATAAAAAATATTTATATAAATTAAAAAAAAAGGGATTTTCTGATGGAAGATTATCTAATCTTATTAATGTAAGTGAACAAACAATAAGAAATCTAAGATATAAATATAATATTCATCCAGTATATAAAAGGGTAGATACATGTTCTGCTGAATTCAAAACTAATACTGCATATATATATTCCACATATGAAACAGAATGTGAAGCTAATCCTACTGATAACAAAAAAAAAATTATTATTTTAGGAAGTGGACCAAATAGAATAGGACAGGGTATTGAATTTGATTATTGTTGTGTTCATGCATCGATGATATTACGACAAAATAACTTTGAAACAATTATTATTAATTGTAATCCAGAAACTGTTTCTACTGATTACGATATTTCAGATCGTTTATATTTTGAACCTATTACTTTAGAAAGTATTTTAGAAATTGTTAGAATAGAAAAACCTAAAGGAATTATAGTTCAATATGGAGGCCAAACTCCTTTAAATTTAGCTCAATCATTAGAAAATGAAGGAGTTAATATTATAGGTACAAGTCCATCTGATATTGATATTGCTGAAGATAGAAAAAAATTTCAATATATTATTAATTCTTTAAAATTAAAACAATCTTTGAATTATGTAGTAAAAAATTTAGATAAAGCTTTAGAAAAAGCAAAAATAATTGGTTATCCTATTATAGTTAGACCTTCATATGTTTTAGGTGGAAAATTTATGGAAATAATATATGATAAAAAAGAATTAAAAAATTATTTTTTATTAAAAAATAAGAAAAATAATTCTGTTTTAATAGAAAAATTTTTAAATGATTCGATAGAAGTAGATGTAGATGCTATTTGTGATAGAAAAAATGTTTTTATAGGTGGTATTATGGAACATATTGAACAAGCAGGAATACATTCTGGAGATTCTGCTTGTTCTTTACCTACTCGTACTTTAAGTAAAGAAATTTTAAATGAAATTCGTTATCAAACTAAAAAAATAGCTATAAAAATTAATGTATGTGGATTAATAAATATACAATTTGCTATTAAAAAAAAAGAAATTTATTTAATAGAAGTTAATCCTAGAGCATCTAGAACTATTCCTTTTATTTCTAAAGCAATAAATATTCCATTAGCAAAAATAGGAGCATTAATAATGGTAGGAAAATCTTTATCTAGTTTAAATATTATAAAAGAAATTATTCCACCATATTTTTCTGTTAAAGAAGTTGTATTACCTTTTAATAAATTTGATAATATAGATCCTATTTTAGGACCAGAAATGAGGTCTACAGGAGAAGTTATGGGTATTGGTAATTCTTTTTCTGAAGCATTTTATAAAACGATGTTAGGAACTAAAACTTCTATTCATAGAAATGGTATTATATTAATATCTATTAAAAATAAAGATAAAAAATTTATTATTCCATTAGTTAAAAAATTAATAAATTATGGTTTTAAAATTGAAGCTACATATGGAACAGCAAAATTTTTACAAAAAGCTAAATTATTAATTAAAATTGTTAGAAAACCAAAAGAAAATATTCCTAATATAATTAATTTTATAAAAAATAAAAGATATACTTATATTATTAATACTGCAGAAAAAAAACAATCTATTCAAAATTCTAAATCAATACGTATTTCAGCTTTACAAAATAATATTTATTATAATACTACCATTAATGGAGCTATCGCTACAATAAATGCAATAAAACATGAATTTAAAAACCAAATATTTTCTTTACAAGAAAGACACAAACAATTATTAAAAATATAATTATTATTATCATAATATATACAAATAATTATATATAAAATAAAATTTTTTATAAATAAAATGTTAAATTCTAAAAAATCTTTTAATTTAAATAAAAAAAATGACTTTAATAAAAAATTAAAATTAATTAATTTAAGTGATTTACAATTAATCATTATTAAAGGTCCTGATAATAAAATTTTTTTACAAAATCAGTTAACGATTAATATAAATGAATTAGACAATAATATTAAATTTTTTAATGCTCTTCATTGTAATTCACAAGGAAAAGTATTAATAAATATGTATATTTATAAAGATTTTGATAATAATTATCAATGTATTATAAAAAAAAATATAGTTAAAAAATACTTAATAGATATTAAAAAATATACATTAATATATAATATTAAAATTATTTTAAATCTTAAAAATAATTTCTTTGGATTATCAGGGGGGAATTTAGAAAATTTTATGTCAAAAATATTTAAAAGTAATGATTTTTTTTTAAAAGAAAAATCTTTATTTTTTATAAAGGAATATATTATATTAAAATTTTTTAATTTTTCTAATTATTATTTTATAATTTTATCAAAAAAAAGTTCTAATTTTTTTATTAAAAATTTTTTTATTAAAAATAAAATTAATATATCTAATTTTAATTACTGGCTTAAATTTAATATGGAAATAGGATATCCTATTATTGATAATATTAATAATTGTAATTTATTTTTACCACAACAAATTAATATGGAAAAATTTAATGCAATTAATTACAATAAAGGTTGTTATTTAGGACAAGAAATAATTAGTAGTTTTAAATTTAGAAATAAAAAAAATAAAGGATTATTTTTATTAGAAGGAAAAACAAATTTTGTACCTTTATATAATGATTTATTAGAATTTAAAAATAACATTATAAATAAATGGGAAATTATAAAAGGAAGTAGAATTTTAAAATCCTTAAAAATAAAAAAAAATATAATTTGGATACAAGTTATTTTAAAAAATAATATCTTAAAAAATTCTTTAATTAGATTTAATAAAGATAAAAAAAATATTTTTTTTATTATAAAAAAATTTGAATAATTATAAAAAATTATTTTCTAAAAATGTTATATTAATAATATATTTTTTAAAATATAATTATATTTTGATTCTAAAAATTATATATTTTTTATTTACATAAATAAAAGATGTGTAAAGTATAAAATTTTAATATTATTATTTTTAATTATAAAAGGTTTAAATAAAATGAGAAAAATAACTATTTTTTTTATAATCATAATTATAACTAATATCTGTAATATTGCAAATGCTGAATCTAATAATAATTATTGGTATTTTGGTCCTAAAATAGGATGGTCGCAATTTAATAATATTAAATTATTTGGTAAAGATATAAATCATATATCTTATAGTAATTTTAATTATATGAGTCCTGGATTTTTTTTTGGATATCAAGAAAATAATTTTTTAAGTTTTGAAATGGGATTTGATTGGTTAGGTACAATTAAACAAAATATTCAAAATCAAAATATTAAAAATTTTTTTGAATCTAAGGGATTACAATTAAGTACTAAAATTAAATTTCCTATATATAAAAAATTATCTTTATATAGTCGTTTTGGTGGTTTTTTTGCTAAAACAACTAATAAACAAAGTAATGATGATAGAAAAATTGATAGATTATATTATAGTGTTTCTCCATTATTTGCTTTTGGAGGAGAATATAAAATAAATAAAAATTGGTCATCTCGATTAGAATATCAATGGGTAAAAAATATTGGAAATAAAAATATTTTTAATTTAGGACAAAAAACAAATAATTCTATTTTTAGTATAAGTATATTTTATCAATTTATTAATAAACATCAACATCAACATCAACATCAATATCGTTTACCATCAATAAGAAATTTTATAAATAATATAAAAAATAAAAAAAATAATAATTTTGAAAAAAAACATTTAGTATATAAAGTATTTTTTAATTTTGATGATTTTAATCTTCATAAAGAAGCAAAAAAAACATTAGATAAAATTATTAATGATAATAAAAAAAATAATAAAAAATTTTTAAATACTGAATTATTAGTATTAGGACACTCTGATATTTTAGGAGAAAAAACTTATAATAAATCTTTATCTCAGAAAAGAGCTGAAAAAGTAATTGAATATTTAAATTCTAAAAAAAATAATAATTTTTGTAAAAAAATTATTGTTAAAGGTTTAGGTAGTTTACCCATTAATAAAAATTGTATATTAATAAAAAATTATAAACTTTTAAAAAAATGTTTAGTTTTAGATCGTTATGTTGAAATAAAATTTCTTAAAAATTATAAAACTTATAAATTTCATTTTAATAATAATTTATTGTATGATAATAATTTTAAAATTATTTATATATTTAGTAATTGTAAAAAATAATTTTTTATTTTTTTATTTATTTAAATAAAAAGTATAATTTATAAAATAAATTAGATTTTTTTAAACTATTATTTAAGCAATAGTATATACATTTTAGTAATTATGTTTTAATAAATAGATACAAACATGAAAAAATTTTACATGTTTGTATTTCTATTTTTAGATAAACTAAAATACGAAAATATAATTTTAATTTTTTATAAAAAATGCCCGAAGGTGGAATTGAACCACCGACACGGGGATTTTCAGTCCACTGCTCTACCAACTGAGCTATCCGGGCAAAATAATTATACAAACATGCTAAAAATTAATATGTATTATGCCAATATTTATAATAAAACGTCAATATTTTTATGTTAAAATTAGATAATAATTAAATTATAATTTTATTTTTAAAAAAATCTTAAGTAAAATACTTATATAAGTAAGTAGTTATTAATAAAACAAATATTTTAATATAAATAATTTTTTTATTAAAAAATAAAAATTTTTTAAAAGACCTTGAAAGATATAAAATATGTCCTTATCTTTCAAGTCACATTAATCAAAATAAATTAGAACTAGTTTATAAAATATTGACTAAACTTCTTAAAAGGAGAATTATTAAATGAATATTCGTCCATTACATGATCGTGTTATTGTAAGAAGAAAAGAAGTTGAATCTAAATCTGCAGGTGGAATTGTTTTAACAGGATCTGCTGCAGGAAAATCTACTCGAGGGGAAGTATTAGCAGTAGGAAGAGGACGTATTTTAGATAATGGAACAGTGAAACCATTAGATGTCAAAAAAGGTGATATAATTATTTTTAATGATGGTTATAGTGTAAAAACAGAAAAAATTGATAATGAAGAAATTTTAATAATGTCTGAAAGTGATATTTTAGCTATTGTTAAATAATAAAATTATCATGAAATAAAATAAATATAAAAAATATGTTTAATTTAATATGAAAATGAATTAAGGGATATTAAAAATGGCAGCTAAAGACGTAAAATTTGGTAATGACGCACGTGTAAAAATGTTACGAGGTGTAAACGTACTAGCAGATGCAGTTAAGATTACTCTTGGACCTAAAGGTAGAAATGTAGTATTAGATAAATCATTTGGAGCTCCAGCTATAACTAAAGATGGAGTAACAGTTGCTAGAGAAATAGAATTAGAAGATAAGTTTGAAAATATGGGAGCACAAATGGTTAAGGAAGTTGCTTCTAAAGCTAATGATGTAGCAGGTGATGGTACAACTACGGCGAGTGTATTAGCTCAATCTATCGTTAGTGAAGGGTTAAAAGCAGTTGCTGCTGGTATGAATCCTATGGATTTAAAAAGAGGTATAGACAAAGCTGTTATAGCAGCTGTTGAAGAATTAAAAATTATTTCAGTTCCTTGTTCTAATTCAAAATCTATAGCTCAAGTAGGAACTATTTCTGCAAATGCAGATGAAACTGTAGGTGATTTAATTGCTCAAGCAATGAAAAGAGTTGGTAAAGAAGGAGTTATTACAGTTGAAGAAGGAACTGGATTACAAGATGAATTAGACGTAGTAGAAGGTATGCAATTTGATAGAGGATATTTATCACCTTATTTTATTAATAAATCAGATTCAGGTACCGTAGAACTTGATAATCCATATTTACTTTTAGTTGATAAAAAACTTTCAAATATCAGAGAAATTTTACCTATTTTAGAAATAGTTGCAAAATCAAGTAAATCATTATTAATTATAGCTGAAGACGTTGATGGAGAAGCATTAGCAACTTTAGTTGTTAACACTATGCGTGGTGTAGTAAAAGTTTCTGCAGTAAAAGCACCTGGTTTCGGAGATCGTCGTAAATCTATGTTACAAGATATTGCTATACTTACAGGTGGTAATGTTATTTCAGAAGAAATTGGTTTAGAATTAGAAAAAGCTACATTAGATGATCTTGGACAAGCTAAACGTATAGTTATTAATAAAGATACAACAACAATTATAGATGGTATGGGTAAACAAGAAAATATTTCAGGACGAGTAAATCAAATAAGACAACAAATAGATGAAGCAACTTCTGATTATGATCGTGAAAAACTTCAAGAAAGAGTAGCTAAATTAGCAGGAGGAGTTGCGGTATTAAAAGTTGGTGCAGCTACAGAAGTAGAAATGAAAGAAAAAAAAGCTAGAGTAGAAGATGCATTACATGCTACTAGAGCTGCTGTAGAAGAAGGTGTTGTAGCTGGTGGAGGAGTAGCTTTAGTACGTGTAGCAGCAAAATTAATGAATTTAACTGGTCAAAATGAAGACCAAAACATGGGTATAAAAGTAGCATTAAGGGCAATGGAAGCACCTTTACGTCAAATAGTTTCTAATGCTGGAGAAGAACCATCAGTAGTAGCAAATAATGTTAAGGATGGTCATGGTAATTATGGATATAATGCTGCAAATGAAGAATATGGAGATATGATTAAATTTGGTATTCTAGATCCAACTAAGGTTACAAGATCAGCTTTACAATATTCTGCATCTGTAGCAGGACTTATGATTACTACAGAATGTATGGTTACAGATTTACCAAAAGATGAAAAATCAGAAATATCTAATACACCTCCAGGTGGAATGGGTGGTGGTATGGGTGGTATGATGTAATTTATTAAATTAATAAAATAAGAAATTATTATTTAAAATTTTAATATAAAATATTATAAATTTATTAATCTGCTAATATATAGCTGTGCATTTATTTAGGGCACAGCTTTTTATTTTTTATTTAATATAAATTTGATTTTTTTCCCCATTAATATCCTTTATTAATTTAGGAACTAAAAATCCAGATAAAAATGGTAATATTTTTTTCATAATTTTTTTCGCTTTATTTTCTGAAACATTAAAATGTTTACTACCTTCTACTTTATCTAATAAATGTAAATAATATGGAATTATACCAATATTAAATAAATTATTACTTAATTTAATTAAAGTTTTATAATTATCATTAATATTTTTTAATAAAACACTTTGATTTAAAATAGTAATACCTTTCTCTTTAAGAAGATAAATTTTATTAAATAAATTTTCACTAATTTCATTTGAATGATTAATATGTGTAACAAGTATTATGTTTAATCTACATTTACTAAAAATTTTTATTAAATTATTAGTAATTCTTTCAGGAATAATAGAAATTATTCTAGTATGTATTCTTAATATCTTAATATGAGATATATTTTCAATATCTTTAATTAATAGATTAATTTTATAATCGTTTATGATTAATGGATCTCCTCCTGAAAAAATAACTTCATTTATTTCTTTATGTTTTTTTATATAGTTAATTATTTTTATCCAATCATATTTTTTTATTGAATTAATTTTTTTAATTTTTTTACGAAAACAGTATCTACAATGTACTGCACAAATTCCTGTTATTAATATTAATACTCTATTATAATATTTATGTATCATTCCCGGAATAATATAATTTTCGTTTAATGGATTACTATTATATTTTTTATGAAAAATTAATTCATTTTTATTAAAAATGAATTGTAATAAAATAGGATCTCTATAATTTTTTTTTTCTATTTTTTTAATAAAAATTTTAGGTATTTTTATTTTAAAAGATATATTTTTTTTTTTACATAAAAACTGTTTAATATTTTGTTTTTTTATTTTTGTTATTTTTATAAGATCAAAATTATTATTAATAGTATTTTTTAATTGTTTTAACCATAATTTTTTCATAGAATTATTTCATATTTTTAAAATTATATTATTATAAATTAAAATCTTTTTTTCAAAAAAGGTAAAATATTAATGATTAATTATTATAGTAATAATTTTAGAATTGGTATGAAATTTATATTTTCTAATCAACCTTACATTATAGAAAATAGTGAATTTGTAAAACCAGGTAAAGGACAATCCTTTGTAAGAATTAAAATGAGGAATTTAATTAATGAAAAATTAATTGATAAAACATTTAAATCTACTGATAAATTAAATACTGCAGATATTTTAGAAAAAAAATTAATTTATTTATATAATGAAAAAGAAGATTTTTTTTATTTTATGAATAAAAATAATTTTGAACAAATTATACTTGATAAAAAAGTTATTAAAAATAAAAAAAAATGGTTAATATCTCAATTTAATTATAATATAACATTTTGGAATCAATTACCTATATTTTTAACATTACCAAATTTTATTAATCTAAAGATAATTAATACAAATTTAATATCAAAAAAAGGAGATACAATAAATAATAATAATAAATTAGCAGTAATAAGTAATAAAGAAGTAATAAAAGTTCCAAATTTTATCAAAATTGGAGATATTATTAAAATTGATATAAGAAAAAAAAAATATGTCTCTCGTATTAAATAACAAATAATATTAAAAATAATAATTATATGAAAAAATTTAATGGATTACCTAATATTAATATTAATTCTTTAATAAAACGTTTTTTTATAATTAAAAAAATTAGAAATTTTTTTGATAAAAAAAAATTTATTGAAGTAGATACTCCTATATTAACACAATTTGAAAATACTAATGTTTTTTTAAAACAATTTAAAACAAATTTTATTCATTATAAAAAAAAAAAACAATATTTTTTAGTTACTAGTCCTGAATATCATATGAAAAGAATACTTTCATTAAAAATGAATAAATCAATATATCAAATATGTCATAGTTTTCGTAATGAAGAATTAGGTAAATATCATAATCCTGAATTTACTATGTTAGAATGGTATCACATTAATTATAATTTAAAACAATTAATAAATGAAGTTGATAATTTTTTTATAGAATTTGGTTTTAATAAATTAAAAAAATATTCTTATAAAAAAATTTTTTTAAAATATTTAAAAATAAATCCTTTTTTTATTAGTAAAAAAAAATTACTTTTTATTATTAAAAAATTAGGTTTTATTGATTTTAAAAAAAATGATGTAATTGACGATTATTTACAAATATTATTTGATTTATACATTGTACCTAAATTAGGATTTTTATCACCTGTGTTAATATATAATTTTCCTGCATCTCAAAAAACCACTGAAACTATTAATAAAAATAATTGTTTTTTAGCGAATAGATTTGAAATATTTTTTAAAGGGGTTGAATTAGGAAATGGATTTCATGAACTTAGAAATAGTTATGAACAAAAAAAAAGATTTAATCAAGATAATAAAAAACTTAAATTAATAGGATTACCCTGTAAAAAAATAGATTATTATTTATTAAAAGCTATGAAACATGGTATACCTGATTGTTCAGGAATGGCCATTGGCTTAGATAGATTTATTATGTTTTTATTAAAAAAAAAATCTATTCACGAAATTATTAATTTTTCTATAAATATATCTTAACATAAGATGTTTATTTCAAAATATTAAAACTAATCATTTTCTCATTTTTATTTTAATACTTTTTAAAATTTAAATTAAATTTTATTATTTTAATTATAAATAAAATAATAATTTTAACTTAAGTTAAAATAACTTATTACTTTATTTTTAAAATAAATTAAATTTTTTTATAAAAATTATTAATATATAGTTAATTTTTAAATTTAAATTTTATTTTTTATTTTTCGATATTAATCATATCAAAAATATTAATATTTTTTATAATATTATTAAATTTAATTAAAATTTTATTACTAAATTAAATAATATTCAAAATATAAAAATTGTTTTTCATTTAAAATAGATAATTTACATAAATTTTTTAAAATTATATTATTAAAAAAAATTTTTATAAATAAAATATATTATTTAAACTAAATATCTATATTTTATAATTAAATAAATTTTTTAAAAAGTATTTATCTAAAAAATTTTAATTTTTTTTATAAAATTAAATAATAAATATTTATAATTTTAAAAAAATTGATATTTATTTAATATTTAATTAATAATATTATTTTTTTTAAATTAAATAATAATTATTTTATTAATTATATTTAAATTTATTTAAATTTTCTTCATTAAGAATATTAGGATATTTGATTTCTTCATATTTATTTTATAAATTTTAATAAATAAAAATATTAAATAATTATTTATTATTAATATTTTTTATTAATATATAACTAAAAATTTATAAAAAATAGTTTAAATAATAAATATTATAAATATATTTTTTCTTATTTTATTAAAATTATTTTAATAAAATTTTATTTTTTCTAAAATTTTTAAATTTATAATTATTTATTCATTTTTAATTTAAGGATATTTTTTATGCAAGTAAATAATAATTTAATATGGTTAGATTTAGAAATGACAGGTCTTAATCCAAATAAAGATCATATAATTGAAATTTCTACTATAATTACTAATTATAACTTAAAAATTATAGCTATAGGACCTATAATACCAATATATCAAAATAAGATTATTTTAAATTTAATGAATAAATGGAATAAAAATATACATAAAAAAAATGGACTTATTAATAAAATTAAAAATAGTAAATTTAATGAAAAAAAAGCAGAATTATATACTTTAAATTTTCTAAAATTATGGATTAAACCACAAAGTTCACCTTTATGTGGTAATAGTATATATAAAGATAGAATTTTTTTATATAATTATATGCCTACATTAGAAAAATATTTTCACTATCGTAATATTGATGTAAGTACATTAAAAGAACTTATAAAAAAATGGAATCCTAATGTTTTTCTTAAATTAAAAAAAAAAAAACATCAACATAATGCATTTAATGATATATATCAATCAATAGAAGAATTAAGATTTTATAAAAATTATTTTTTTAAAAAAATAATATTTTAAATATCTATTGACAAATAAAATTATTATTTAATAATATTAATTATTATATTTAGTTATTTTGCGGGAATAGCTCAGTATGGTAGAGTACAACCTTGCCATGGTTGGGGTCGCGAGTTCGAATCTCGTTTCCCGCTTAATCTAATTATTTAATTATAAATATTTTTACTTTTTATATTATATTTATTAAATAATCTTTTAAATTAATTATTAATGTTTATTAAAATTTTACCAAAAAATGTTATTAAAAGAATAGCAGCTGGAGAAGTAATTGATAGACCAGCTACTGTAATTAAAGAATTAATTGAAAATAGTATTGATGCTAAAGCATCTCAAATAAATATTTTTGTAGAAAAAGGAGGTATAAAATTTATTTATATAAATGATAATGGTACTGGAATGAATAAAAAAAATTTAACTTTATGTATAAAAAAATATGCTACAAATAAAATTTATGATCTAAATGATTTAGATTCATTTAAAAGTTTTGGTTTTAGAGGAGAAGCTTTAACTAGTATAAAAGATATATCTAGAATGACTATAACATCTAAAACATTAAAACAAAAAATAGCATGGCAATTATATACAGAAGGGTTTAATAAAAAAATAATCTATTTAAAACCAATTTCTCATCCTGTAGGTACTACTGTTATTTTAACCGATCTTTTTTATAATTTTCCTGCAAGAAGAAAATACATTTCTAATGAAAGAATCGAATTTATATATATTAAAAATATAATTAAAAAAATTGTTTTAATAAAATTAAAAATAGGAATAAAATTTAAGTATAATAATAAAATTATTTATAATTTTAAACAGATAACAGATAATCTTTCTTATATAAATAGAGTAAATATTATATATGGTAAAAATTTTGTAAAAAATTCATTAGAAATTAATTCGACTTATAAAAAAATAAAATTATATGGATTATTAAATATATTTAATCAGAATAAAAATTCTGGTAATTTTAAATATTTTTATGTTAATAATCGTATTATACATACTAAATTAATTAACCGTATTATTCAAAAAATAATATTAAATAAATTTAGTAAAAATTATAAATATTCTTATTTAATTTATTTAGAAATAGAACCTAATTTAATTGATATAAATATTCATCCAAAAAAAATTGATGTATGTTTTTATAATATACAAATATTATATAATTTTATATATAAAAGTATTTTAAAAAAATTATGTAATAATTTAATAAATAAAATATGTAAAAATAATATTATTAATTATAATGATAATAATCAAGATGATGAATTAAAATTAGATAATTCAAAAGATTTTTTTATTCAAAAAAATTTTCCAAAAAAAACAAAATTTTTATTTAATAATATAGAACAAAAAAAATTAGTATATTTAGATAATATACCAATATTTAATTTTAAAAATTTTGGTAAATTTTTAATAATTTTAAAAAATACTTATATTATTGTTGAAAAAAATAATTTTTTATATTCTATTAAAATAGAAAAATTAATATTTTTATTATTAAACATAAAAATAAAATTACACTTAAAAAATAAAAATATTATAAAAAATATTCAAGTTAATATTAAAATAAAAATTAATAAAAAAGAGTATTTTTTTTTATATAAAATAAAAAATTTTTTACAAAAATTAGGATTTATCATTTTATTAAATAATGAATATAATATAAATATAACATGTATACCTATTTTTTCATCATTTTCTAATTTTAATATAAAAAATTTTTTTTTTGATTTATTAAAATATTTTTTAAATATAAAAAAAATTTTTTTAAAAGAAATTGTAGCATGGATTATTAATTATGTAATAAATATTTCTAAAATATGGAATTTTTATAATATAATAGATTTATTAATGGAATTGGAATTATTAAAATTAGAACAAAATAATTTTTCAATAAAAAAATTATTTTGTAAAATAAATATATAAATTATATTCATGAATAATAAAACTAAAAAATTACCTATTGCTATTTTTTTAATGGGAACAACAGCGTCTAAAAAAACTTATTTAGCTACTCGTTTAGCTAAAATTTTACCTATTGAATTAATCAGTGTAGATTCTTCTTTAATCTATAAAAAAATGAATATAGGAACAGATAAACCCCAAAAAACTGATTTTTTTTATGAAAAACATTGGTTAATTGATATTAAAGAACCTTATCAATCTTATTCTGTTATGGAATTTTATAATGATGTTTTAAATATTATGAATCAAATTACTAAAAAAGGTAAAATACCATTTTTAGTAGGAGGTAGTATGTTTTACTATAACAAATTAATAAATACTATGTCACCTTTACCTGCTTCAAATATTAATATTCGTAATATAATTAAGAAACAAATAAATAAAAAAATATATAACTCATATCATGATATGTTAAAAAAAATAGATTTTATTTCTGCAACAAAAATTCATTATAATGATAATCAAAGAAATTTAAGAGCTTTAGAAATATTTTTTTTAACAGGCAAAACTTTAAGTGAATTAATAAAAATTCCTGGGAAAAAAATTCCTTATAAAATATATCAATTTGGATTAACTTATTATGATCGTAATATATTATATAATAATATAGAAAAAAGAATTTTTAAAATGTTAAAATTAGGATTTGAAGAAGAAGTACGTTACCTTATTAAAAACAAGTATTTAAAAATGAATTTTCCCTCTATTCGTTGTATTGGATATAAACAAATGTTTTTGTATATATTAAATAAAATTAATTATAATGAAATGATAAAACAAACATTAATTGCAACACGACATTTAGCAAAAAAACAATTAACTTGGTTACGTCATTGGGAAAATATATATTTTTTTGATAGTAATGATATAAATAAAGCTTATAATTATATTCAAAAATTTATTAAAAAGAAGTTAAATTAAAATATTTAATATTTTATGATATATTTATTAATTATAAATAATTAATCGAAATAATATGGAAGATATTATATTTGGAATATATTCTATTATTAATGTTTTAAAAGAAAATCCTATTTCTTTAAAAAAAATATTTATTTTAAATAGTAAAAAAAAAACTAATAAAATTAAAGAATTATTATTTTATGCTAATAAACATAATATTAGTATACATAAAGTAAATAAAAAATGGTTAAATAAAAAAACTAATAATGGTATACATCAGGGATGTATTGGTTTAATCAATAAAATAAAATCTTTTAATGAAAAAGATATTATTAAAATAATAAGTATAACAAAAAAAATATTAATTTTAATTTTAGATAGGATAACAGATCCTCACAATTTTGGAGCATGCATAAGAAGTGCAGTTGCAGCTAAGGTTACTATGATTATTTTACCTAAAAATTCTTCAGTTAAAATAAATGCTACTGTTAAAAAAGTTTCCTGCGGAACATCAGAAAATATTCCTATTATTTTTGTAAAAAATATTCTCAACACTATTAAAATTTTAAAAAAATATAACATATTTATTATTGGTGCGGATAATAATCAAAAAAATAAAATTTTTTACAATTATAAATTATTTTATCCTATATGTTTAATAATGGGATCAGAAAATAAAGGAATAAAATCTATTATAAAAAAAAATTGCGATGAGTTATTTTCTATACCTATAAATAATAACGTAAATTCATTAAATGTTTCTGTAGCTACTGGAATTTTTTTATTTGAAATTATTAGACAAAATTATTTTTTATAATTGTAAAAAATTTTTATATTAATTATTGATAAAATATAAATTTAAAAATAATTTATTAATATTATTTATTCACACCTAAAAATTAGGAGTAGATTGTGCATAATCCTTTATTATCTCATTTTTTATTACCTCCTTTTAGTAAAATAACTAATAATTGTATGATTCCTGCAATTGAAATTACAATTAGTTTATGTAAAAAAAAAATAAAGAAAATTTTAGATGAAAATAAAAATAATTATAATTGGCAAAATTTTTGTCAACCAATATTAGAATTACATGAAAAATTATATCGTATTTTTTCTCCGATAAGTCATTTAAATTATGTATGTAATAATAAAGAAATAAGAAAAATTTATGAAGTTATTACAAAAATGATTATTAATTATAATATATGGATTCAACAAAATAAACAATTATATGATGCTTATATACAAATAAAAAATAATCAAAATAATTTAAATTTTCATAAATTAAAAATAAAATCTATTAATGATATAATACGTGATTTTAAATTATCAGGAATTTTATTAAATCAAGAAAAAAAAAAAAAATATTCTTTATTAGTAACATACTTATCAAAATTACAAAATAATTTTAATAATAATGTATTTGATAGTACTTTAAAATGGGAAAAAAATATAACAGATAAAAAAAAATTAACTGGAGTACCAAATTATATAATAAATATTATGGCTAAAAATGCTTTACAAAAAAATAAAACAGGATATCTAATTACTCTAGATGTGCCAATATATTTATCAATAATTACATATGCAAAAAATATAAATTTAAGAAAAAAAATATATTATAAATATAATACAAGGGCTTCTTCTATTAGTTCTATTAAATTAGATAATGAACCTATTATAATGAAAGAATTATCTTTAAGATTAAAATTATCAAATTTATTAGGATATAATTCTTATTCTGAACAATCTCTCATTACTAAATCAGCAAAAAAAATTAATAATGTTTTATCATTTTTATATAAATTAATTAAATTATCTAAAAAACAAGCAAAAAAAGAAGTATATGATTTAAAACAATTTATTAAAAAAAAATATAACATAATTAATATTAATCCATGGGATATAACTTTTTTTTCAGAAAAATATAAATTTTATTTATATGGCATTAATGATAATGATATACGTAATTATTTTCCAATTTCTTCAGTTATGAAAGGAATGTTTAAAATTGTAAAAAAAATATATGGTTTGTTATTTAAACAAAGAAAAATATCAGTTTGGAATAAAAATGTTATTTTTTTTGATGTTTTTAATTCTGACAATAAACTATATGGTAGTATATATTTTGATTTATATATTCGTTCAGAAAAAAGAAATGGTGCTTGGATGGATATATGCCAAACTAAAATGTTAAAAAATGATAAAACATTACAATATCCAGTAGCTTACGTAAATTGTAACTTTACTCCTTCAACAAATAATATTTTTTTATTAAATCATAACGAAATTTTAACTTTATTTCATGAATTTGGCCATGCTTTGCATCATATTACTTCGAAAATAGAAATACCAAATATATCAGGAATTAATGGAATTCCTTTAGATATAGTAGAATTTCCTAGCCAATTTATGGAATATTGGTGTTGGGAATTAAAATCATTAAAAATTCTTTCTAGTCATTATCAAAATAATGATAATCTACCTATAAATATAATGAATAAATTAATTTCATCTAAAAAATATAATGCTGCCTTATCTCTTATGCGTCAAATAGAATTAAGTTTATTTGATATAAAAATTCATAATGAGTTTAATCCTAAAAAAAATCATAATCAAATATTAGATTTAATAGAAAAAATTAGAAAAAATTTAATAACAATTATACCTATTCCTAAATGGAATAAATATACTAATGTATTTAATCATATTTTTGGTGGAGAATATGCAGCTGGATATTATAGTTATTTATGGTCAGAACAATTAGCTGCAGATTCCTTTTTTTATTTTAAAAAAAATGGATTATTTAATCCTATAATAGGGAAAAAATTTTTAGATAATCTTTTATCTTTAGGTAGTTCTCAAGATCCTATTATTTTATTTGAAAAATTTAGAGGTAGAAAATTAAATAGTAATGCTTTACTCTTACAAAGAGGTATTAAAATATAATAAATATATGCTTATTTATATTTATGTAAAATTATTTTATACATAAGGTTTATAAAAATTTAATTTTATGAAAAATATTCGTAATTTTTCAATTATTGCTCATATTGATCATGGTAAATCAACATTATCAGATAGATTAATAGAAATATGTGGTGGATTATCCAAAAGAGAAATGACATCTCAAGTTTTAGATAGTATGATTTTAGAAAAAGAAAGAGGTATTACGATAAAAGCACAAAGTGTTTCTTTAAGTTATAAAACAAAGAATAATAATTTATATAAATTAAATTTTATTGATACACCTGGACATGTAGATTTTTCTTATGAAGTTTCTAGATCTTTGTCAGCATGTGAAGGTGCTTTATTATTAATAGATGCTACTCAAGGAATAGAAGCACAAACTTTATCTAATTGTAATACTGCTTTTAAAATGGGATTAAAAGTTTTACCTGTAATTAATAAAATTGATTTATTAACTGCAAATATTGAAAAAACAAAAAAAGAAATAAGAGAAATTATAGGTATTAAATCTCAAAAAATTTTAAAATGTTCAGCTAAAACTGGATTAGGAGTTAAAAAAATAATAGAAAATTTAATTAAGATTATTCCTCCCCCTAAAGGAAATATCAATGCATTATTACAAGCTCTAATTATAGATTCATGGTTTGATAATTATTTAGGAGTAGTTGGATTAATTTGTATTAAAAATGGACAAATTTATAAAGGAATGAAAATAGTAATAATGAATACAAAAAAAAAATACTTTGTAGATAAAATTGGTATTTTTACACCTAAAAAAATAGAATTAGATAATTTAAAATGTGGTGAAGTTGGTTGGATAGTATTAGGTATAAAAAATATAAATGATGTTCCTGTTGGAGCCACAATAACATCATATACAAAACCTGCTACTTTTATATTAAAAGGTTTTAAAAAAAGCATACCTAAAGTTTTTGCTGGTTTATTTCCAATTATATCTAATGAATATCAAATATTTAGTAATGCATTAAAAAAATTAAGTTTAAATGATTCTTCTTTATTTTTTGAACCAGAAAATTCTGATATATTAGGTTTTGGATTTAGATGTGGTTTTTTAGGTTTATTACATATGGAAATTGTACAACAACGTTTACTAAAAGAATATAATATAGATATTATTATGACTACACCTACAGTAAAATATCAAATAAAAACAATAAATAAAAAAATTTTGTATGTAGATAATCCATCAAAATTTCCTTTATTCCATTTAATAAAAGAAATAAAAGAACCTATTTTAAAATGTAAAATTTTATCTCCTATAAAATATATAGGTAAAATTATTAAATTATGCATTTCAAAAAATGGAATACAAGTAGATATAATATATCATGATAATAATGTAATTTTAATTTATGAAATACCTATGATTGAAGTTATTATAAATTTTTTTGATCAATTAAAATCTATTACAAAAGGATATGCATCTTTAGATTATAATTTTATAAAATTTAAAAAATCTGATTTAGTTTGTATGGATATACTCATTAATAAAAAACGTGTTGATGCAATGACAACAATTATATATAAAGATAAAATATATTCTTATGGTCGTATATTGGTGGAAAAATTAAAAAAATTAATACCTAGACAACAATTTAATATTATTATTCAAGCTACAATTGGAAAAAAAATTATTTCTAGTACTACTATTAAACAATTACGTAAAAATGTTATTGCTAAATGTTATGGTGGCGATATTAGTAGAAAAAAAAAATTAATTCAAAAACAAAAAGAAGGGAAAAAACGTATGAAAAATTTTGGAAATGTTTTATTACCATCTTCAGTTTTTTTAGCTATATTAAAAATAACAAAATAATTTATGTAAAATATAAATAATATGAATAAGATTAATATAAAAATATTTTTTTTAAGTATTTTATTGTTAGGTTTTATATATTTATTTTATAATATAAATATATTAAAAAATTTTTATTTATATAAAAATATTAAAAATTTATATAAATATATGAAAAAAAAAAATTGGATAAAACAAATAAAATTTTCATTTTTTACAATATTATTCATTTTTATAATACGTTTATTTATATATGAACCTTTTTATATACTTTCTGATTCCATGATGCCTACTTTACTATCAGGTGATTTAATTTTAGTAAATAAATTTATTTATGGTATTAAAAATCCTTTAAATAATAAATATATTATTAAAAATAAATTTCCAAAAAGAGGAGATATCGTTGTTTTTAAATTTCCCAAAAATGTTAAAACAAAATATATTAAAAGAATTATTGGATTACCAGGTGATTTTATTTTTTATGATCAAAAAAATAAACAAATTATATTATATTCTAAAAAACATATAAAAAAAAATATTATTAAATATAATAATCTTCAAAAAAGTAATTTTTTTCATATTTTTATTAAAGATAGAAAAAAATTTTATGATTTTAAAAAAAATTTAATAAAACATCATTATTTTGGTAAATTAAGATTTTTTCAATATACAGAAAATATAAATAAATTGTCACATAAAATTTTATTTTTACCAGAAATACAAAATGAATTTTTAAAAATTTATAAACAAAAAAATTTTCCAAAATATACTTGGTTAGTTCCTAATCAATGCTATTTTGTTATGGGAGATAATCGTGATAAAAGTTATGACAGTAGATATTGGGGCTTTGTTAATAAAAAATATTTATTAGGAAAAGCTATTTTTATTTGGTTTAGTATTGGAAAAAATACAAATACAAAATTTATTAAAATTAGATTTAATCGAATACATAAAATTAATTAGTTTTAAAATATATTACTTATTTTATATAATATATTTTAGATTAAAAATACAATTATATGAATTTTATTATGATTAGTCAATTACAACAAAAATTAGGTTATATTTTTAATCATCAAGATTTATTATATCAAGCTTTAACACATAGAAGTGCAAGTAGTAAACATAACGAAAGATTAGAATTTTTAGGAGATTCTATTTTAAGTTATATAATTGCTAAAGCCTTATATAATAAATTTCCTGATGTAAATGAAGGTAATATGAGTCGCATGCGTGCTACTTTAGTTAGAGGAAATACTTTAGCTAATATAGCAAGAGAATTTAAATTAAGTGAATATTTATTTTTAGGTCCTGGTGAATTTAAGAATGGAGGATATAATAGAGAATCTATTCTTGCAGATACTATGGAAGCTTTAATAGGTAGTATTTGTTTAGATAGTAATATAAAAATAGTAGAAAAAATAATATTAATTTGGTATCAATTAAGGTTAGAAAAAATATTACCTGGTAATAATCAAAAAGATCCTAAAACTAGATTACAAGAATATTTGCAACAATCACATCTTCCATTACCTCATTATTTTGTTTTACAAATTAATGGAGAAGTACATAATCAAAAATTTATAATACAATGTAAAATTAGTGGAATATCCACAATTTTTACAGGAAAAGGTTCAAGTCGTCGTAAAGCAGAACAATCTGCTGCAGAACAAGCTTTGAAAAAATTAGGTATTTAATTTAATAATTTATTTATTTTAATAAAAGGTAATTTATGTGAAAATAATTTCTTCGTATTATGGTAAAATTTTAATTTTAGGAAGATCTAATGTAGGAAAATCTACTTTAATAAATATATTAATAGGTAAAAAAATTTCTATTATTTCTCATAAAATTAATACTACAAATTTTAATATAGTAGGAATATATAATAATAATTCTTATCAAATAGAATATATTGATACTCCAGGTAATATATTTTATAATAAAAAAATTTTTAATTTATTAATAGATAATAAATTTGATTTTATTTTATTTGTTTTAGATAGAAATAAATGGAATCATATAGAAAAAAAAATTTTAGAAATTTTAAATAAAATTAATATTCCAATAATATTAATTATTAATAAAGTTGATAAAATTAAAAATAAAAGTATTTTATTACCATATATTAATTCTATTAAAAAAAAAATAAAATTTATTTTTTTATTTATAATTTCAGCTAAATATAAATTATATACTAATGTTATTAATAATTTTATTTGTAAAAATTTACCTAAAAAAAAACATCGTTATCCTAAAAATTATATTACAAATCAAACAAAAGAAATTCTTATTAAAGAAATTATAAGAGAAAATATTATAAAATATATTCATAAAGAATTACCTTACTTAATAAATATTAAAATAAATAATATTCAAAAAGTAAAAATAAAAAAAAATGAAATAAAAATATTATTTTTAGTAAAAAATTTAAATCAAAAAAAAATAATAATAGGTAAAAAGGCAAAAAAATTAAAATTAATTAAACATCAATCTGAACAAAATATAAAAAAATTTTTTAAAAAACAAATAAATTTAAAAATATGGGTACAAATTAAATAATTTGTAAAAATTAATTATGAATATAATTGGTATTGGTATAGATTTAGTAGAAATTAATAGAATTAAAAAAACATTTAAGTATTTTGGAAAACGTTTTATATATAGAATATTAACTAAATATGAATTATCTATTTATAAAAAAAATGAAGATAAAAAAATTA
This sequence comes from Enterobacteriaceae endosymbiont of Donacia semicuprea, assembly GCF_012570535.1. Classification (NCBI taxonomy): domain Bacteria; kingdom Pseudomonadati; phylum Pseudomonadota; class Gammaproteobacteria; order Enterobacterales; family Enterobacteriaceae; species Enterobacteriaceae endosymbiont of Donacia semicuprea. Next base: position 165,234 of record NZ_CP046210.1, on the reverse strand, counting down.
AAATTTTATCAAAATATTTCTCTGTTAAAGAAGCAGCGGTAAAAGCTCTTAATACTGGTTTTACTAATGGAATATTTTTTAATCAAATAGAACTTTTACATTATAAAAATGGTAAACCAAAATTAAAATTTTATAATCAAGCTTTAAAAATTTTAAAAAATATAACTAATAATTATTATATTCACGTTTCATTATCTAATGAAATTAATTATACTTGTGCAATAGTTATAATTGAAAAATTATAAAATTCTATATAATATGTTTTTTAATTATATTATATGCTTTATGTATATTTTGCGTTTTAATTTTTGCTATTTCTAATTGTTTTAATGTATAACCTTTAGAAATTAATTTATCTGGATGATATTTACTGATTAATTTATGATATGCTCTTTTAATGGTTAAAAGATCATCATTATATTTAATTCCTAATAATTTATATGCTTGATCTAAATCAGATTTATCATTATTTGTATAATAATGATTATTATCATAATTAAAATTATTATTTTTTGTTTTTTCTTGAAATTGATAATAATTTTTATGAAAAAATAAATCTTTTTCATTAATATATTTATTTTTATATTTTAATTTATTAACTATTATCATAATTTGATATAAAGATATTTTTAATTCTTGAAATATAATAAATAATATTTTTCTAGTTTTTGGATTTAAATATTTATTAATAAAAGATAATTCAAGTTGTATTTCTAAAAATTTATTTATTAAATAAGTATCTTTATAAATTAAAAAATTTAATTGATTTAATTTATAAATTAAAGGATAATTTTTTTTTTTACCACTTATAAATGATTTATGAACAAAAATAATATCTTTATTATCTAATTTCATTTTTTTTATTAATTTTGTTGTCATAATTATATCATTGGTACTAACAAAACCTTTTGATTTACTTATATACCCCATTATTTCAAAAGTAATTTGAAAAAATATTTTTTTTATATTATAAATATCATAATTTTTTTTAAAATAAAATTTATATATTTTATTAATTACATAACTAATTAATATAATTATTATTATATTTATTAAATTATGAACAATATTAGAATTAACTACGAGAATTATCAAAAATAATAATAATTTTAACCAAAAAAACATATAAACCTCAATAAATATATTTAAACTATAATTTAATATAATAAATTATTAGTTTATAAATATCTAAAATTTAATATATTATTAAATAATAAATATTGAATAAATTTAAAATAAAATTATTATAACTAATACAAAATATATTTTTTATATAGGATATAAAATGATAATTAGAAAAATAATATTTATTATAACAATAACATATTGTATATTTAATACATCCAGATGTATATCTACATCAATAGAAAATATTGATGGTATTGGATTTATTATAAATAATGAAATGGTTTCTAAAAAAAATATTTATGATATTTTAAATATATTTAATTATATTCATAATAATGAAAATAAATTATTAAATTCAATACTAGATATTAATAATGTTGAAGATTTAATTAAAAATAATCTTTTTTTACAAATTATAAAAAATAATAATTTTTATATTTCTAAAAACAACTTAAATAATTTTATTTCAGAAATATATCAACAAAATAATATTAATGAGAATCTTTTAAAAAAGAAATTTATAAAAAATCATATTGATTATAAAACATATCTGAGTTTTATGAGAAAAAGTCTCTTAATTTATATGTTTAAAAATATTTTAATAAAAAATACAATAAATATTTTTGATGAAGAAATTAATTCTTTAAGTAATCAATTATACTTAAAATCTAAATTTCATAGAAAATATAATATTACTTTATTTTATTTAACAGTGAATAAATCAAAATCATTATTAAAAAATGATTTTAATTATAAATTAAAATTAATATCTAAATTATTAAATATATTAAAAAATAATAAATTAAATAATCATATTCAAAATATTGAAAGTAATTTATTTATTTCTAATGCAAAAATAAAAAAAATAACTTTAAAAGGTATGGAAGATGAATTACCATTAATTTTAATTAATTATTTAGATAAATCAAAAAAAGGAAATATAATAGGGCCAATATATTTATATTCCAAAATTTTTATTTTAAAAATAAATAATGTTGTATTAATAAATAATATTAATAATAAAAAAGTATTATTACGTTTTATATATATAAATAAATATAATTTTAATAAAAAAAATATTAGAAAAAAAATAGATTATATCTATTTAAATCTTTTAAAAAAAAAAATTACTTTTAAAAAAGCAATGAAATTATTGTTAGAAAATAAAAAAATAATTAAATTTAAAGAAGATATTATTTGGATTCCACTAAATTCTTTTTATATAAATTTTCAAAAAATTATAGGAAAATTAAAAATAAATCAATTTAGCTTACCTATTAAAAAATATGATGGATATTATATAATTCAATTATTAAATGAACAAAATAATCAAAAAACAAAAATTTTTTTTCAACAACAAGCTTATGATATTATTTTAAAACAAAATTTTGAAAAAGAATCTAATTTTTTTATTTATGAATATGCTAAAACAATATATATTAAAAATTTCATAAAATAATAAAAAAATAATATTGTAATATTATATATTAATAAATATATATAAAATATGTAAATTTTTTTTTAAAAAGATAATTTTTTATATATAAAAAATAATTTTATGAAAATCTTTCTTAAGAAGAATTATGGACAACATTTATTAATTAATAAAAATATTATTAAAAATATTATTTTTTTAATTAATCCAAAATATCATCATAATATGGTTGAAATAGGTCCAGGATTAGGTTCATTAACCATACCTATGGTTAATTATAATAAAAATCTTTCAGTTATTGAAATTGATAAAAATTTAATTAATATTTTAAAAAAAAATAAAATTTTAATAAATGCAAATGTAAATTTTATTCTAAATAATGTTTTAAATTTTAATTTTTTAAATTTAATAAAAAAGTTTAAAAAAAGGATACGTATATTCGGAAGTTTGCCGTATAATATTTCTACTAAAATAATATTTTATTTATTTAAATATTTAAGTAATATTAAAGATATTAATTTTATCATGCAAAAAGAAGTAGTAGATTGTTTAATTGCTCAACCTGGAGGAAGAAATTATGGTCGTTTAAGTATAATTACACAATTATTTTTTAAAATAAAATCTTTAATAAAAATTAATCCAAGTTCTTTTTTTCCAAAACCTAAAATAATTTCTAATATGATATATATGAGACCATATAATAATAATCCTTATAATTTAAATAATATTTTTTTTTTAAAAAAAATTATTAAACAAACTTTTAGTATGAGAAGAAAAATATTACGTAATAGTTTAATAAATTTATTTTCTATAGAAGAATTAAATTTTTTAGGTATTGACTATAAAATTCGTGCTGAAGATGTTTCAATATCAGAATATTGTCAATTAGCTCATTGGTTAGAATTAAAAAATAAAAGGTTATAAACTTATGAAATCGTTATTATCTCAAGTTTATATAAAATCACATAGTATTTATATAAAATCACAATCTATACCTATAGTTAATCGTTATGTTTTTGCTTATACAATTACAATACATAATTTAGGTAAAAAAATATTACAATTAATTAGTCGTTATTGGACCATTACTAATGGTAATGGTCAAAAAACTCAAATATATGGAGAAGGAGTAATAGGTAAAAAACCATATATTAGACCAGGAAATGATTTTCATTATACTAGTGGAGCAATTTTAGAAACTCCAATCGGGATAATGCAGGGACATTATATTATGATAGATGAAAAAAATAATGTTTATCATGTAGATATTCCTATTTTTCGTTTAGCAATTAAAACTTACATTCATTAACATATAAAAAATGACTACTTATCTTATTGGAGATATTCATGGATACTATAATGAATTCATTTCCTTATTAAAAAAAATTCATTTTAATTGTAAAAAAGATCAATTATGGGTTACAGGGGATCTTATTGCAAGAGGACCAGATTCTATAAAAGTATTATGTTACTTGTATTCTATTAAAGATTCTGTAAAATTAGTTTTAGGAAACCATGATTTATATTTAATATCATTAGTTTTAAATTATAATATTAATAATAATCTTAATAAAATTAATGATCCACAAATTTTACAATTATTAAAAAATGAAAAAATTATATTTATTGTAAATTATTGGTTAAAATATCAACCATTAATACAATATAATAAAAAAAAAAAAATTTTAATGTCTCATGCTGGCATAACACCACAATGGAATAATATAAAAGAAATAATATCTTTTGCTTATGAAGCAAATAATATTATTTCTAGCAAAAATAATAAAATATTTCTTGATTATATAAATAATGAAAATTATCAGGTTAATGATTGGAAAAAAAATACACTAATGGGATTTGAACGTTTTAATTTTATTGTAAATTCATTAACAAAAATGAGATATTGTTATCCAAATGGTACATTAGAAATGTTTACTAAAAAAGCTCCTAATGATATTCTATCTAAAATATTAAAACCTTGGTTTTGGATACCTAATATCTTATATAAAAAATATACAATATTTTTTGGACATTGGTCTGATTTACAAGGAGGAAAATATACACCTAAAAATATTATAGGATTAGATACTGGCTGTTGTTGGGGGAAAAAATTAACAATTTATTCATGGGAAAAAAAACAATTTTTTAGTAAAATTTGTAAAATTTAAAATGTATATATTATTACCAATAAGTAAATATTTATTACGTTTATTTAAAAATAAATTTATTAATAATAGAGTAATTTTTGCTGGAAACATGCAAGATACAATACCAATTTATTTAAATACGTTAAGAAGTTTTGTAAATACCCATAGGTATGATTACTATATATGGTTAAAAAACATAATAAATAATAATATTTATTATGGTATAATGAAAAAAAATAAATATAAAAAATATAATTTTGATGTTCTTATATTTTTTTGGTTAAAAAATAAAAAAGAATCTATTTTTATATTAAAAAATATAATATCTTTTCTCACTTTTAAAAGTGATATCTATATTATAGGAGCAAATAATAGTGGTATAAAAAATCTTAAAAATATAAAAGAATTAAAAATGATTTATTTTGAAAAAATTATTAATGCAAGAAAACATATTATATTTCATGCAAATCTTAAAAAAAAAGTATATTTTAATATAAAAGATTATTGGAAATATTATTATTATAAAAATTTTAAAATATATAATTTACCCGGTATTTTTGGAGATGATAAATTTGATAATGGTAGTAAATTTTTAATTTCTACTATTATTAATTATTTAAATATTAAAGGAGAAATATTAGATTTAGGATGTGGTTCTGGAATTATTTCTACTATATTAAGTAATAATATGAAAAAAAATAAAAAAAAATTTGTATTATATTCAACCGATATTGATATAAAAGCAATTATTTCAACAAAAAAAACATTAAATATAAATTCATTAGAAAATAATAATGTATTTCCAAGTAATGTTTATTCTAAAATTAATAAAAAATTTGATTTTATTATATCAAATCCTCCTATTCATAATGATTTAAATTATTCATTTAAATTTATTTATCAAATGATAAAAAAATTTAAAAAAAAAACAAAATATAATGGAAAATTATTATTTGTAATGAATAATTTTATATCATGTTCTAAAATTTTTAAAAAATTTTTAATTAAATTTAATATTTTATCTAAAAATAAAAATTTTTCTGTTTATAGTATAAAAAATAAATAATAAGTTTAAAAAATAAGGAAGTAATTATTAAAATAAAATTAATACAAAAAATTTTTATATTAAAAAATAAATAAGGGTTAAAAAATAATAATATATTTACTAATAATATTTTTTATATATAATAAATATTTATTTTAAATAAAAAATTTTCATTTATTAAAATATTTAAATTAAATAATTTAAATTAAAAAATATAATTAAAATTAAATTAATAAATAAAGAACTAATAAAAAAACTTATTATAAATAATAATATTAAAATGTTATAATAAAATATAAAAAAAATTGTATATTTATATTTTAAATATGATTTATATAATATTCACTATATCAATATATAATTTTATAGATATAATTTTAATTATTTATTACTAAAATAATTTTTTTTTATAAAATATTTTATATTAATCATTTATTTTTTAAAAAAATTTGATAATTAAAATCATCTAATTTTTATTTATTTTAATAAAATTATATATATAAAAAATTTATATATAAAATAACATATATAATTATGTTATATCAAATATAATTTAAGAGGAAAATATGATATTAGTTACTAAAAAAGCTCCTGATTTTAATGCTCCTGCTGTTCTTCCTGATGGTACAATAGTTGATAATTTTAATTTATATAAATATTCAAAAAATACAATAACTATAATATTTTTTTGGCCTTTAGATTTTACATTTGTTTGTCCTACAGAAATTATAACATTTAATAAATATTATAATCATTTTAAAAAAAGAAATGTAAAAATTTTAGGTATTTCATGTGATTCACAATTTGTACATTATGCTTGGAGAAATACTCCAATTAATCAAGGAGGAATTGGAAATATTAAATTTATAATGATATCTGATATTAAAAAAAATATACAAAAATCTTATGGAATTGAACATCCTGAATTAAGTATAGCATTAAGAGCTTTATTTCTAATAGATAAAAAAGGAATAGTAAGACATCAATTAATAAATGATCTACCATTTGGTAGAAATATAAATGAAGTTATTAGAATGATTGATGCTGTAGAACATAATGAAAAATATGGTGATGTTTGTCCTGCACAATGGGAAAAAGGGAAAAAAAGTATAAATCCCACTTCTAAAGGGATTATAAATTATTTATCTAATAATATAAACGAATTATATTAATTTTTTTTTTAAAAAATATCAATACATTGTGCACGATAACGTAAAAAATGATCCATTAAAATTATAGCCACCATTGCTTCACCAATAGGAACAGCTCTAATTCCGACACAAGGATCATGACGTCCTTGTGTAATACAAGATGTTTCTTGTCCTAAATAATTAATTGTTTTTCCTGGAATAGAAATACTAGAAGTAGGTTTTACTACGAAATTTATAATAATATTTTGTCCTGTACTAATTCCTCCTAATATTCCTCCTGAATTATTACTTTGGAACCCATTTAATCTTATTTCATCCCTATATTTACTTCCTAATTTATTGATAGAATTAAATCCATTTCCTATTTCTATTCCTTTAACAGCATTAATACTCATTATAGCGTGTGCTATATCTGCATCTAATTTATCAAATACTGGTTCTCCTAATCCTACTGGTACATTTTCAACAACTATAGTAATTTTTGCTCCAATAGAATCACCATTTTTTTTTAAATTATTTATCATATCTTGTAAAGATTTTATTTGATATTTATTAGGACAAAAAAAAGGATTTTTATTTACTTCTTCCCAATTATCAAAATTACAAACTATATTACCTATTTGAGATAAATATCCTTGAATTTTTAGATTAAATTTCATTAATAAATATTTTTTAGCAATAGCTCCTGCTGCAACACGCATAGTTGTTTCTCTAGCCGAAGAACGGCCACCACCTCTATAATCTCTAATTCCGTATTTTTTTTCATAAGTATAATCAGCATGTCCGGGACGAAAAATATTTTTTAAATTATCATAATCTTTAGATCTAATATCCATATTATTAATTATTAAACCAATACTAGTTCCTGTTGTTAAACCATTAAATATTCCGGATAAAATTTTTATTTTATCTATTTCTTTACGAGGTGACGTATATTTTGATAATCCTGGTTTTCTTCTATCTAAATCTTTTTGTAAATCTTTTGTTTTTAAAGGTATTTTTGGAGGAACTCCATCTATTATACATCCTAAAGATGTTCCATGAGATTCACCAAAAGTTGTAACTTTAAATAATTGTCCAATACTATTTCCAGCCATAAAAAAATTCCTTAATTTTTAAAATTATATAAAAAATTTATATACTAAATATTTTGGATTTTAAATATACCTATACCTCCATTTTTTAAATGAAGCCATTGAAAACATTTTTCTGGATATTTTTCTATTATATCTACCATTTTATCTCCTACTTCACAAATTAAGATACCATCTTTCTTAAGATAAGAAAATGATTGAGATATTATTTTTTCAATAATTTCTATACCATTATTATTTGAAATCAAACTTATTTTAGGTTCATATGAATATTCTTTTGGTAAAAAATTTATATCTTTTTTATCTACATATGGCGGATTAGTGATAATTAAATCATAAGTTGATTTTTCTAATTTTTCAAATAAATTACTACAAATAGGAGTAATTTTATTTTCTAATCCATGTAATTGAATATTATATTCTGCTACATTAATTGCATCTACAGAAATATCTACTGCGTCTATATATGCATCAGGGAATAAATATGAACAGGCAATTGCAATACAACCACTTCCAGTACATAAATCTAAGATATTTTTAGGTTTTTTATAAGGAAAAATAATAGATTTAAATTTATTATTAATTAATTCAGAAATTGGAGATCTTGGTATTAATACTCTATTATCAATATATAATTCATGTCCACAAAACCAAGTTTTTTTAGTTAAATATACTACGGGAATTTTTTTTTTTATACGTTTTAATACTAATTTAAAAATTAATTTACGTTCTTTAAGAGTTAATTTAGCTTTATAAACTTTTTTCCATAAATAAGGGGGTAAATCTAAAAAAGAGAAAACTAAATGTAATGCTTCGTCCCATGGATTATCATTACCATGACCATACCATAAATTAGACATGTTAAAACAACTTGTTATCCAACGTATTATATCTTGAATAGATAATAGTTCATGTATAATTTTTTTATCAAGAAGATCATTTAATTTTATTACCATATAATATATCCTATATATAAAATAACATTAAAATAATTTTAATAGAAAAATATATTTTATGATATAAATAAAAAATTTTTTACTCCTCTGACTGGATTCGAACCAGTGACACACGGATTAACAGTCCGTCGTTCTACCAACTGAACTACAGAGGATTTGTATAGTATGGTATTATATTTAATATTTATGTGTCAAGAAAATTATATTATAAAATATATTTAGATTAAATTTTTTAATTTATACAATATTTTATTTAAAAAATTTTATAAGAAATTAATTTTAAAAAATTAATTTATTTATTTAAAATTATATATTTTTTAATTGTTGAAAATATATTTCATATATTTTACTTATATTTGTACCTACATCATTTTGCCATGTACCTTTTTTAATTATTTCATTATTTGGATATAACATATTATTATTAATCATATTTTTTGGTAGTAATTTTTGAGCTTCTAGATTAGGAGTAGAATACCCTGTTATTATAGCTATTTGAGCAGCAATATCTGGTCTTAATAAAAAATTAATTAATTTTAAAGCTCCTTCAACATTTTTTGCATTAGTAGGTATTACAAAACTATCCATCCAAAAAATACCTCCTTCTTTAGGCCAAATAAATTTTAAAGGAATACCTAATTTTTTTACAGAATAAGCAGCACCATTCCATATCATACCTATATTTACTGATTCATCCATAAAAGGATAACCAGGATTATCCGAATTAAATAAAATAACATTTTTCATTAATTTTTTTAATTCTATAAAAGCTTTTTTAATATATTTTAAATTTTTAGTATTTCCAGGATAACCTAATTTTATTAAAGCAATTTGAAATACTTCTTTTGCATCATCTATTAATGAAATAGATTTATAATATTTTTTATCCCATAAATCAGACCAACTATTTATATATTTAGGATTTATTTTATTTGTATTAACTCCTATGGCTGTTGCACCCCATACATATGGAATGGAATATTCATTATTTAAATCAAATGATTTATTTAAAAATTTATTATCTAAATTAGAAAAATTAGTTAATTTTTTTTTTTCTATTTTTTGTATCATACCTTCATTTTTCATTTTAGAAACAAAATATGTAGAAGGAACAATTAAATCATATGATTGTTTTTTATAAGTTTTTAATTTTGTATACATGCTTTCATTAGAATCATATGTAGAATAAATAACTTTAATACCAGTTTCTTTTGTAAATTTCTTTAAAATTTTATCTGGAACATATTCAGTCCAATTATAAAAAAAAATAGTTTCTTGATGAGATTTATAATTACTTAAATATTTTTTTGTTATTGGTAGTAATATTAATATAAAAATAATACAAATTAATCTAAAAAATAAAAACATTATCTTAAACCTTATAATTTAAAGTTATATTTATATTTTTATAGCTATAGCTTCTATTTTAATTTCAATATTTTTAGGTAATTTAAATACTTCTAAACATATTTTTGTAAGGTAATTTATAGTATTTTTTAAAAAATAATTTTGATAAATAATATTTATTTTATCATAATTATCTAAATTTTTTAAAAATATTATAGTTTTAATTATATTTTTTATAAAAAATTTAATTTTTTTAAGTATATATTTTATATTTTTTAAAACTTGAAAATTTTTTTTATTAATACCTAATGGGATGATATCATTAATTAGATTTATAAAAATTTTCCCAGAAATAAAAAAAATATTTTTAAGTAAAATTTCTTGTGAATATGTGTCTAAAGAAATTGGGTATTTTTTAGTAAAAATAATCTTTTTCATAATAAATAAT
>NZ_CP046210.1:43290-154076 GCF_012570535.1 Enterobacteriaceae endosymbiont of Donacia semicuprea | reverse complement strand
TTTTTTATATTTTCTTTAATAGTTAATAAGTCTGCTAATATTTGAATAGGATGAAATTCATTTGTTAAGCCATTCCATACAGGAATTTTAGAATATTTAGCAAAAATTTCTAAATTTTTTTGATATTTTCCTCTATATTGTATTCCATTATACATATTACTTAAAATTCTTGCAGAATCTTTCAATGATTCTTTATGTCCTATATGACTATTCTTAATATCTAAATAAGTAACATTAGCTCCTTGATTAAAACAAGCTATTTCAAAAGAACATCTAGTTCTTGTTGAATCTTTTTCAAAAATTAAAATAATATTTTTATTTATTAATGTTTTTTTTTCTTGAAAATTTTTTTTATCATATTTTAATTTTTCTGAAATTTTAATTAATTCAAGAATATCTTCTTTTGAAAAATCTGATAATTTTAAAAAATGTTTATTATAAAATTGATTCATAATATAAATCCTTATTTATAAATAATTTTAGATTAATAATAAATATTATAAATTTTTAATTAATAAAATTTTTTTTAATAATTCTTTTTTTAAAATTTTACAATTTTTTATTTTTTCTAATTTTTTTTGTATAATTTGTTTTGGAGCTTTAGATAAAAAAATTTTATTTGTAATATTTTTGTTTAAAATATTTATTATTTTTTGATTATCTTGTAATTTTTTAATAATTTTATTTAATAATTCTTTTTGATTAATAATTAACCTATTTAAGGGTATTGCAAATTCAATTTTATTTATTTTATTTATTAATGTTTTTTTAGGAAAATTAATATTATTTTTAATAAAAAAAATTTTTTGAAGATGTGCAAACTTTTTTAAAATATTTATATTTTTTTTAAAAAAAATATTTAATTCATAATCGATATTTTTTATATATAAATTAATTTTTGTCTTATTATTTATATTCATTTCTATTTTAAATTTACGAATAGTAGTAATTATTTTTATAAAAATATTAAAAATATCTGTAGATTTCTGATCTATTTTTAATTTATTAAACTTAGGAAAATTTTTAATCATAATACTATCATTATATGTATTTTTATCATTTTTATTCATTTCTTGCCATATATATTCAGTAATAAATGGAATTATAGGGTGTGATAATTTTAATAATGATTTAAAAAGATAATATAATGTATAATGTGTTCCTGAGTATTTTAATTGATCTTCTTCTTGAAAAATTAATTTACTATATTCTAAATACCAATTACAAAATTTATTCCATATAAAGTTATATAGAATATTAGTAGAATAATCAAAACGATATTCATTAAATGATTTTGTGTAAGATTTAATTACTAAATGGTATTCAGACCAAATCCATTTATCTACTAAAGATAGATTTTTTTTATTTTTAATAAGTTCATATTTTATATTTTTTAATATAAAAAAACTTGCATTCCAAATTTTATTACAAAAATTACGATATCCTTCTAATCTATTTATATCCCAATATATATCACGGCTAGTAGATGATAAAGAAGCTAATGTAAATCTTAATGCATCTGCTCCATAAATTTTATTTGGTATTTTTTTTCCTATATTGTTTTTTAAAATTTTAATTTTATGATTTTTTTTATAATTGTTATTATTTAATATATCTTTAGATAAAGTACCTTCAATAAAATCTATAGGATTAATAATATTTTTTTTAGATTTGGACATTTTATTTCCTTTATTATCTCTTATTAATCCTGTCATTAAAATGTCTTTAAAAGGAATTTGTGGAATATTATTTTTATTTTTAACAAAATACATTGTCATCATTATCATTCTTGATATCCAAAAAAAAATAATATCAAAACCACTTACAATAACACTAGTAGGATGAAATAAGAAAAAATCTTTTTTATTTTTAGGCCAATCTAGTGTAATAAAAGTCCATAAACTTGAAGAAAACCATGTATCTAAAACATCAGAATCTTGTATTAAACATATTTTTTTATTTAAATTATATTTTTTTCTTATTTCTTTTAAATTTTCACCAACATAAATATTATTATTTTGATCATACCAAGCTGGTATTTGATGTCCCCACCATAATTGTCTAGATATACACCAATCTTGTATATTATTCATCCAAGAATAAAACATATTTTTGTACTGTTTAGGAAAAAAATTTATTTGTTTTTTTTTTACAGCATTAATTGCATTTTTTGATAAAATTTTTGTGTTAAGATACCATTGATTTGTCAACATAGGAATTATTACTGTATTACTACGCATATTAAATGGAATAAGTGTAGATTTTTTTTTATATGAATCTAATAATCCTTGTTTTTTTATTTTTTTTATAATAATATTTCTTGCTTTTATAAAATGAATTTTTTGTAATTCTTTAGGTATATTTTCAGAGAAAATATTTATTTTTTTTTTATTATTATAAATTTGGTATTTATTTGCAATATTACCATTTAAATCAAAAATATTAATTAGAGGTAAATTATGTTTTATTGCAATTTTATAATCATTAAAATCATGAGCCGGACTAATTTTAACGCATCCAGTCCCTTTTTCTATTTTAGCATAACTATCAGCTATAATAGGAATTTTACGTTTAATTATTGGTATAATTACAAATTTTCCAATTAAATTATTATATCTTCCATCTAACGGATTAATTGCTATTGCAGTATCAGCTAATAATGTTTCAGGACGAGTTGTTGCAACAATTAAATAATTTTTATTATCTAAAGTTTTTATCTTATCTACTAATAAATATTTTATATACCAAATATTTGTTTTTATTTTTTTATGTTCTACTTCTAAATCAGAAATTACAGTTTTTAGTTTAAAATCCCAATGAATTAATTTTTTTTTTTTATATACTAATCCATTATTATAAAGTAAGATAAAAATATTTCTTACAGATTTAGTAAATTTATTATCCATTGTAAATCTTGTTCTTTCCCAATCTGCAGATAAACCTAAACTTTTCATTTGGTTATAAATAATATTACTGTATTTTTTTTTCCATTTCCAAATATTTTCTAAAAAAAACTTTTTACTATAATCATTTTTTGTTTTTCCTATTTCTTTAAAAATTTTTTGTTCTATTAAATTTTGTGTGGCAATACCTGCATGATCTATTCCTACTTGACATAATACATTTTCTCCTAACATACGATGATAACGTATTAAAATATCAATAATTGTATATTGTAATGCATGTCCTATATGTAAATATCCAGTAATATTAGGCGGTGGTACCATAATAGAAAAATATTTTTTAGAATTTTTTAATTTATTTTTTAAATATTTATGCTTTTCCCAATAATTATAAATTTTTTTTTCAAAAAAAATTGGATTATATATTTTATCCATGATAAGAAATATCCTATATATAAATAAAATTTATATTAAATTAATTATTTGTTTTCATAATTTAATGTCTCATTAATTAAAAATTGACATAACATATTAATAGGCCTTCCTGAAGAAATTGCTTTTTGATTTAAATAATACCATGCTGTTCCTGCAATATCTATATGAGCCCATTTATATTTTTTAGTAAATTTAGATAAAAAACATGCTGCAGTAATTGCTCCAGCTATACCATTACTACTATTAACTAAATTAGCAAAATTAGATTTTAATTGATCATAATAACTTTTATCATCTATAGGTAATTCCCAAACACGATCATCTGATTCTAGAGAAGATTTTATAAGATTATTAGATAATTTTTTATTATTAGACATTAGACCACTTATATTATTACCTAATGCTATAACACAAGCTCCTGTTAAAGTAGCAATATCAATAACATATTTAGGATTATATTTTTTAATATATGTTAATACATCACATAAAATTAGACGTCCTTCTGCATCTGTATTTGTAATTTCAACAGTTATTCCTGACATTGTTTTTATAATATCACTAGGTCTATATGCGTTATTACTTGGCATATTTTCACATCCAGCTATAATAGCAATAATATTTAATGGTAACTTAAGTTCAGCTATTGCATATATAGTTCCATATACAGCTGCTGCACCGCACATATCATATTTCATTTCTTCCATATTTTTACTTGGTTTTAGAGATATACCTCCTGAATCAAAAGTTACTCCTTTACCTAATAATATTATAGGTTGTAATTTATCATTATTTTGATATTCTAAAATAGAAATAAAAGGTTTGTTTTTAGAACCTTTACTTACTGCAAGATAAGCATTCATACCTATCTTCTTCATAATGTTTTTGTCAATAATTTTTATAGAAATATTTTTATATTTTTTTGCTAATGTTAATGATTTAATAGATAAATACTCAGGAGTACATATATTTGGTGGAAGATTAGCTATATTTTTAGCTTTTTTTATACCTAAATTAATTGCTTTTGCATGATTTATAGCTACCTCATAGATATCAGAATTATTATTAATATTAAATATTATTTTTGAAGAAAAACATGATGAATTATTTTTAAATTTATTAAATACATAAATATTGTTTTCAATAATATTAATTGTATCTCTTATATTCCAGTATAATTTACAATCATTAATTTTTATATCTGTAAGATACCAAATAACTTCTTTAATTTTATATTTTTTTAATATATTAATAACATTATTGATAATTAGTTTATTTGTTATTCTGTTAATTTTTTCTTTAATACCACAACCAATAATTATTACCTTTTTAAATGAAAAATTAGGAATTTGATATAAAATTATATTTTGATTAATTTTACCTTTTATATTATTTTTTTTTAATATATCTAATATATAATTATTAGATATAATATTAATTTTTTTTGTAATTTTAGAAAGTTTATATTTTTCAAATATAGGTATTACTATACAATCTAATAAATTTTTTTTAAAAAAAGTTATTTTTTCTGCTACATATTTCATTTATAATCTCCAAAATATATAGAAATTAAAATAATTATATATAATAAATAAAAATTATTTTTGTTTATTAAAAATATTAAAATAAATAATAATATATCTAATATATAACATTATTTAAAAAAATAATATTATATAAATATTTTTATTTTAAAAAAAATTTATATTAATAATTAAATTATTTTATAATTATTTAAAAAAAATTAGAAATTTTAAAAAAAAATTTGCCCCCACCCCTTGATGAGTACAGATGTGTCCCCATTTCCTCTTCATCAAGGATTATGTTTTAGAATATATAAAAATTAAATATATTATAATTATTTATATACCAAAATTTTTATTATAAAAACAATTATAAATTTATAGGAGTTATTTAAATGAGTAAAATAATTGGTATTGATTTAGGAACAACTAATTCTTGCGTAGCAATTATAGATGGAACTAAAGCTCGCGTTTTAGAAAATTCGGAAGGAGATAGAACAACTCCTTCTATTATTGCATATACTCAAGATGGTGAAATTTTAGTAGGACAACCTGCAAAAAGACAAGCTATTACTAATCCAAAAAATACTCTTTTTGCAATTAAAAGATTGATAGGAAGACGTTTTGATGATGAAGAAGTACAACGTGATATAAAAATAATGCCCTATAAAATTGTAAGAGCAAATAATGGTGATGCATGGATAGATATTAAAGGGAAAAAAATGGCTCCACCACAAATTTCAGCCGAAGTTTTAAAAAAAATGAAAAAAACAGCTGAAGATTTTCTAGGAGTAAAAGTAAATGCAGCTGTTATTACAGTACCTGCATATTTTAATGATGCTCAACGTCAAGCAACAAAAGATGCTGGTCGTATAGCGGGATTAGAAGTAAAAAGAATTATTAATGAACCTACAGCTGCTGCATTAGCATATGGATTAGATAAACAACAAGGTAATCGTACTATAGCTGTATATGATTTAGGTGGAGGTACATTTGATATTTCTATTATTGAAATAGATAATGTTGATGGAGAAAAAACATTTGAAGTTTTATCAACTAATGGAGATACTCATTTAGGAGGAGAAGATTTTGATAGTCGTATAATTAATTATTTAGTAACGGAATTTAAAAAAGATCAGGGAATAGATTTAAAAAATGATCCATTAGCAATGCAAAGATTAAAAGAATCTGCAGAAAAAGCAAAAATTGAATTATCTTCAACACAACAAACTGATGTTAATTTACCATATATTACCGCTGATGCTTCAGGTCCAAAACATTTAAATATTAAATTAACAAGGGCAAAATTAGAATCTTTAGTAGAAGATTTAATAGATAAATCAATTAAACCTTTAAAGATAGCTTTAAAGGATGCTAATTTAACTGTTTCAAATATTAATGATGTTATTTTAGTAGGTGGACAAACTCGTATGCCTATGGTCCAAAATAAAGTGGCATCATTCTTTGGTAAAGATCCAAGAAAAGATGTCAATCCTGATGAAGCTGTCGCTATAGGAGCAGCAGTACAAGGCGGAGTATTAGCTGGAGATGTAAAAGATGTATTATTATTAGATGTTACTCCATTATCTTTGGGAATTGAAACTATTGGTGGAATAATGACTCCATTAATTAATAAAAATACTACTATTCCTACAAAACATAGTCAGATATTTTCAACAGCTGAAGATAATCAGTCTTCTGTAACTATTCATATTTTACAAGGAGAACGTAAAAGAGCAAATGATAATAAATCTTTAGGTCAATTTAATTTAGATGGTATTAGTTCTGCTCCTAGAGGAATTCCTCAGATAGAAGTTACTTTCGATATAGATGCAGATGGAATTTTACATGTTTCTGCAAAAGATAAAAAAAGTGGTAAAGAACAAAAAATTACTATACAAGCATCATCAGGTTTAAATAAACAAGAAGTTGAAAATATGATAAAAGATGCAGAAGCGAATAGTGAATCTGATCGTCTCTTTGAAAAACTAGTTAAAATACGTAATGAAGGAGATCAACTTATACATAATACAGAAAAAAAAATAAAAGAAATTGATAATCAAATTCAACCAAAAGATAAATTATCAATTAATAACGCAATTAATGAATTAAATAAATCTCTTAAAACAGAAAATGAAAAAGATATACAAGAAAAAATACAAAAATTAATTGAATTATCTAGTCATATTTTAACTCTAAATAAAGATAATAATAATAAACAAAAAAAAAATAATAATATGAAAAATGATAATCAAGATAATGAAGTTGTTGATGCTGAATTTGAAGAAATAAAAGATAAAAAAAAATAATTATTTTTATATTTAATTATTTTTTTTATAAAATTATTAAAATACGTTAATACCGTTTATATTTAAAATAATAATCGGTATTAAGTAATTATGGGATTAGATTAGGACAGTAATTTATTATGGCAAAAAAAGATTATTATGATATTTTAGGTGTTACAAAAAATGCTGAAGATCGTGAAATTAAAAGAGCATATAAACGTTTGGCTATGAAGTTTCATCCAGATCGTAATCCCGGAAATAAAAATTCTGAAGATAAGTTTAAAGAAATTAAACAAGCTTATGAAATTTTAAGTGATTCCAAAAAAAGAGCTACATATGATGAATATGGTCATTCTGCTTTTGAACATGAAAATGTAAACAATACAACAACTGATTTTAGTGATATTTTTGGAGATGTTTTTGGTGATATTTTTGGAAATTCAAGAAATAAACAAAAATCTAAAAGAGGATCTGATTTAAAATATTTAATTGAACTTTCTCTAGAAGATGCAATAAAAGGTGTTACTAAAGAAATAAAAATTCCTATTTTAAAAAATTGTAGTTATTGTAATGGAACAGGATCTCAAGGTGATTTACAAAAATGTTATACATGTCATGGTTTAGGACAGATTCATATGAGTCAAGGATTTTTTACAGTACAACAAACTTGTCCTAAGTGTCATGGTCAAGGAAATTTTATAAAACATCCTTGTTTTTATTGTAAAGGTAAAAAAAAACTAGAAGTTTATAAGACTTTATCAGTAAAAATTCCTAGTGGAATTAATTCAGGAGATCAAATTAGATTAAGTGGAGAAGGTGAATTAGGTTATAATAAATTTTTATCTGGAGATTTATATATAGAAGTAAAAATAAAAAAACATCACCTTTTTATTAGAAAAGAAAATGATTTGTATTGTGAATTACCTATTAATTTTATTATAGCTAGTTTAGGTGGGAATATAGATATTCCTATATTAAATGGTTATGTAAAATTAAAAATTCCTCAAGGTACTCAAACAGGTAAAGTTTTTAGAATACGTAATAAAGGAATTAAATCTATTAAAAATAATAATTTTGGTGATTTATTTTGTAAGATAAAAGTAGAAGTTCCAATTAATTTAAACAATAAACAAAAAAAAATTTTATATGAATTAAAAGAAAATTTTAATAATTTTGCTGATTATAGAAATTATCCTAAATTAAAAAAATTTTTAAATAATATTAAAAATTTTTTTTATAAAATTAAATAAAAATAAAAATAATAATAGAGGGTATAAAAAATAAATTTATTTTTTATACCCTCTATTATTATTTTTATTTTAAAATTAAACCATGACAAAATTTATATTTTTTCCCCGAAAAACAAGGACATTTTTCATTTCTACCTATTTTTTTTTTTAAAATATTAATATTATTTAAGTATTTATTTGTTTTATTTATAGAAAAATTAGGGATTTTTTTTATAATTTTTAAATCATTATTATTTTTATTTTTATTATTTTTTTTAATTTTTTTTAATAAAGTATTTATACTAGAATTTTTAATTGTGTTAATTTCTACTTTATTTAAAGCAATAATTACTTTTTCTTTTAAAGAATCTAACATTAAACTAAACATATGAAAAGATTCATTTTTGTATTCTTGTTTAGGATCTTTTTGTGCATATCCTCTTAAATGAATTCCTTGTTTTAAATATTCTATAGCTGAAAGATGTTCTTTCCATAAATTATCTAAAATTTGTAATGTAATATTTTTTTCAAAATTATCTATATATTTTTTTTCTATTACATTTACTTTTTTAAAGTACTCTACTTCTATAAAATTAATTATTTTTTTACAAAAAATTTCTTTATTTAATATTTTTTTATTATTTTTTTGATATAAATTTATCCAATTTTTAATTGGTAATTTATAATCAAAAGTATTTATAAAATAAATTCTTAATTTTTTTAAATTCCATTTTTCTTTTATAAAATTATCAGATTTTATATAATTATTTAAAATTTTTGATAAAAAATCAATTCTAAAATTTTTAATTATTTGATTAATATTTGCTGATTTTAATAATATATTTCTTTGTAAATATATAGCTAAACGTTGATCATTTATTACATCATCATATTCAAGTAATTGTTTTCTTATTTCAAAATTATAATTTTCTACTTTCTTTTGTGCAGTTAAAATTGATTTAGTTATCCAAGGATGTTCAATATAATCATCTTTTTTCATACCTAATCTATTCATTAAATTAGATATATTTTTAGATGCAAAAATACGCATTAAATAATCTTCCATTGATAAATAAAATCTTGAAGATCCTATATCACCTTGTCTGCCAGAACGTCCTCTTAATTGATTATCAATTCTTCTTGATTCATGCCTTTCTGTTCCTATAACATATAAACCTCCTAATTTAATTATTTCATTATGATTTTTTTCCCATTTTAATTGTAATTCTTTTATTATTTCTACTTTATATTGAGTTTTATTTAATAATAAATTACCACCTAAAACAATATCTGTTCCTCTACCTGCCATATTAGTTGCAATTGTTACTGCATTTTTTTTTCCTGCTTTTGATATAATTTCTGCTTCCCTAGCATGAAACTTTGCATTTAAAACATTATGTTTTATACCTATCTTTTTTAATTCTTGAGAAATTAATTCTGATTTTTTTATCGAAATAGTACCTACTAATACAGGTTGTCCTTTTAAATTTTTATCTTTTATATCTTTAATTATAGCTTTTATTTTTTCTTTTTTAGTTAAATAAATTAAATCTGGTAAATCTTTTCTGATCATAGGTTTATTAGTTGGAATTACTATTGTATTTAATTTATAAATTTCTTTAAATTCAAAAGATTCTGTACTAGCAGTACCAGTCATCCCTGATAATTTTTTATATAATCTAAAATAATTTTGAAATGTAATAGAAGCTAAAGTTTGATTTTCATTATTAATTTTTACATTTTCTTTTGCTTCTATTGCTTGATGTAAACCTTCAGACCATCTTCTTCCCTTCATTAATCTTCCAGTATGTTCATCTACTATTATAATTTTATTATTTTTTAATATATAATCTACATTTTTTTTAAAAAGTTTATGCGCCCTTAATGCAGCAATAACATGATGTAAAATAATAATATTAGAATTAGAATACAAAGATTCTCCTTTATTTATAATATTTTTTTTTGTTAATATTTTTTCTAAATAAATTAAACCTCTCTCTGTTAAATATGCTTGACGTGATTTTTCATCTATAAAAAAATGTCCTTTACCTTTATAAAATTCAGAATCTTCTTCTGATTGATATAATAATTTAGGTATAATATTATTTATTTGAATATATAATTCTGAACTATCTTCTGTTGTACCTGAAATAATTAAAGGTGTACGAGCTTCATCAATAAGTATTGAATCAACTTCATCTATAATAGCATAATCTAAAGTACGTTGTACTTTATCATCAAAATTTAAAACCATATTATCTCTTAAAAAATCAAATCCATATTCGTTATTAGTTCCATATGTAATATCAGCTTTATAAGCAATTTTTTTTTCATCTAATGACATATTAGATATATTAATACCGACACTTAAACCTAAAAATTCAAATAATATTTTATTATTTATAGCATCTCTTTGTGCTAAATAATCATTCACAGTAACTATATGAACACCTTTTTCATTAAGAGCATTAAGATAAGCAGGCAATGTAGATGTCAATGTTTTACCTTCTCCAGTTCTCATTTCTGCTACACAATTATTATTTAATACAATCCCTCCAATTAATTGGACATCAAAATGACGCATATTAAATATTCTTTTACTGGCTTCTCTAACTGTTGCAAAAGCTTCTGGTAAAATATCCTCTAATGAGGAATTATTTTGTAATTTTTTTTTAAAATATAAAGTTTTATTTTGTAAATCAGAATCAGTTAATTTTTTAAATTGTTTTTCCATGTTATTTATAATATCAACTGTTTTTTGAATACGTTTTAAAATACGATCATTATTACTACCAAAAATTTTAGTAAAGATTTTTTTAAACATATGAATGCTCTTTTCTTTATAAAAAATATAATTGTGATATAATAAATGTTATTAAGTAGTTAATTTAATTAAAAAATAATAAATATTTATTTTTAAAATTTAAGGAATAAATTTTATGCGTAATAATAAATTATTATTAATCAATAAAATTTTCCAAAAAAAACATTATTCATCTCATGCACAAATATTATATAAAATATATATACATACAAATATTTTAATAAAAATTAATAAATTTATCAAAAAATATTTACCTATTGAATTATATAATTATTATAATATTAAAAATTTTCAAAATAATATTTTAATTTTAGAATTATATAATTCTAATTATATTATTAAATTTTTATCGGAAAGAGATAATCTTATATTTTTTTTAAAAAAAAATATTATTCCTTCTCTTAAAAAAATTGATTTTAAAATAAATCCTGTTTTTTTTAAAACAACATTAGTTAATAACTATAATTATAAATATCATTTAAAAAAAAATATTTTAAGTAAATATAGTGCTAAATTATTAACAGATTTATCAAAAAAAAGTTCAATAAAATTACGTTTTATAATACAAAAATTTATTAAATTAGCAAAAAATAATATTTAAATTAAAATATTTTAAAATCAAATTTTAAAAAAAATTTATATTTTATAAAATTTAATTAATTTTTTATTAAGTTATATTTAAAATTTTAATAATTAAATCATAAAAAGATAATCCTGCTTTTTTAGCAGCTATTGGGTATAAACTATGTGATGTCATTCCTGGAACAGTATTTATTTCTAATAATTGAAAATTGTTATAATTATCTAAAATAACATCAATTCTACCCCATCCAGTACATTTTACTGAATTCCATGCATGTAACACTATATTTGATAATTCTTTTTCTTTTTTTTTACTTAATCCACTAGGACAAAAATATTTTGTACTGTTTAAATAATATTTTGCTTGATAATTATAAAAAGAATTTATATATTCTATTCTGATAGGTGGTAAAATTTCTTTATTTAATATTCCTACTGTATATTCTATTCCTTTTATATATTTTTCGATTAAAATATCATTACTATATACAAATGATTTTTCTATTACATTAAAAATATCATCCATATGATTAACTTTAAAAATTCCTAAACTAGACCCACTACAGTTTGGTTTTATAAAAATAGGTAAAGTTAATTTTAAAATTCTTTTTTTTATTTTTAAATAATTTGATTTAATAAATTCTTGTTTTGTTAGTAAAAAATGAGGATATACTGGTAATCCATGTGATTTCCATATAGTTTTTGTAATAAATTTATTCATAGTTATTGCTGAAGATAATACCCCGCTCCCAGTATAAGGAATATTTAAATATTCCAGAATCCCTTGTAAAGTACCATCTTCTCCACCTTTACCATGTATAGATATAAAAATTTTAGTAAATCCATATTTTTTTAAATATAATAATGGGAAATTTATTGGATCTATCCCAATTGCATTTATACCTAATTTTAATAAAGCATTTAAAATAGCTTTACCTGATTTTAACGAAATTTCCCTTTCTTGTGAATTTCCTCCAAATAAAACAGCTATTTTTTCAGACATAATTTTATTATTTATTTAATTTTTTATTTTTAAGTTTATTTTTTATAAAAAAAGATGATATATTATTGATATTTCCAGCTCCTTGAAAAATTAATATTTCATTTCCTTTTAATTTTTTAAATATACTATTTGTAATAGTAGTATAATTATTTGATTTAATCAAAAAAGGAGAAATTATTCCTAATTCTTTTATTTTTTTACATAAATTTTCACTATTAATATTTTTATTATAATTTTCTCCTGCAGAATAAATTTCTAATAAAAACAACATATCTACTTTAGATAAAATTTTTACAAATTCATTAAAAAGATTTAAAGTTCTTGAAAAACGGTGAGGTTGAAAAACCATTATTAAATGTCTATTTGGCCAAATATTACGTATTGTTTCTATAGTAACATTTATTTCAGTTGGATGATGTCCGTAATCATCGATAATTATCGTGTTTTTTTTTAAATTTAGTTTTTTATTGTATGATATAGTACCTAAAATATCAAATCTTCTTTTGATACCTTTAAATTCTTTTAAAATTTTTAAAATAATTGAATATTTTAATCCAATATATGAAGCTGCTGCAAAAGCAGCTGTTGCATTTAATGCGTTATGATAACCTATAATATTTAAATTTACTTTTAAATTTAGATTTGTTTTTTTTTCTAATAAATAAAACTTACTTCCATGAGTATCTTGAGTAAAATTAGATAATTTAATATCAGCATCTTTATGAGATCCATATGTAATAATTTTTGATTTTAAAAAATGTTTATTTTTTTTTATTAAATTAAAATTATTTTTATTATCTATACAAATAATTATACATCCATAAAATGGAATATTTTTTAAAAACTTTAAAAATGTTTTTTTTAAAATTTTAAGACTATTTTTATAACATTCTAAATGCTCATTTTCAATATTAGTAACAATATTAATAATTGGTTTTAAATATAAAAAAGATTTATTACTTTCATCTATTTCAGTAATAAAATATTTACTTAAACCTAAATAAGAATATTCATTAGAAGATTTTAAAATTCCTCCATTTATAAATGTTGGATCTAAACCAGCTAATTTATATATTTCATATATCATTGCAGTTGTTGTAGTCTTACCATGTGTTCCTGAAGCAGTAATTCCATAAGAAAATCTCATTAATTCTGCTAACATTTGTACTCTATTAATTATAGTAATATTTAATTTTTTTGCAGCAATTAATTCAGGATTATTTTTTTTAATAGCATGAGATATTACAACAAGATCTATATTATTTGTAATATGATTCTTATTATGGTCTAAATGTATTTTTATATTTAATAAAATTAAATTCTGTGTAATAGAATTAGATAATAAATCCGAACCACTAATTTTATATCCTTGTTGTGCTAATATTCTAGCAATTCCACACATACCAGAACCACCAATACCAATAAAATATATATGATTAATATTTGTCATTTTTGGTACTTGATATAATAATTTTTTATTATATTTATTAAATTTCATATTTTTTAAAATATTAAATTAGTTAATTTTTATATTATTTAATTCTTGATAAATTAATTCTGTAGAATTAATTATTGATAAATTATAAGATTTTTGAGCCATATTTATTATATTTTTCTTATTTAAAGATAATATAGTATCTACAATATTATTAATATTTAAATTATGTTGTTCATATATTTTAGCTGCTCCTATTTTTTCTAAATTTATAGCATTATAATATTGTTGTTGATCTTTATGTTTAAAGGGTATAAAAATAGCCGGTAATCCTATTGCAGTAATTTCACTAACAGTCATGGCACCGGATCTACATATAATTATATCAGCCCATTTATATGCTTTATGTATATTTTTTATATACTCTTTTATTATAAAATTATTATTTTTGTTTTTTTTATATTTATTAAAAATTTTTTTAAAATTTCCTTTACCTACTTGATGAAAAATTAATATTTTATTTTTTAAAATTTTAGATAATTTTATACCTATTTTATTTATTATATTTGATCCCTGGCTTCCGCCAGTAATTAATAAATGAATTGGTTTATGAATTTTTAAAATAGATCTTTTGTATAAAGATAATTTAATAATTTTTTTACTAATTGGATTACCTACTAATATTCCATTTTTAAATGTATTAGGATATGCTTGCATTGTTTTAGTTGCTATTTTAGATAAAATTTGATTAGTTATTCCAGGAATATTATTTTGTTCATGTATTATTAAAGGAATTTGACATAACCATGCAGCTAATCCACTAGGACCAGAAATATAATTACCCATAGTTAATATTAAATTTGGTTTATATTTTTTGTATATAATAATCGACTTATAAGTAGATATAAATAATTTAATTATAGTTTTAATTATTGAAAAAATATTTTTGTTTTTAAATCTAAAAAATTTAATTAAATAAATATAAATTTTTTTTTTAGGAATAATTTCGGATTCCATTCTTGATGATTCACCTAACCAACGAACTTTCCAACCTTGTTTAATTAACTTATATGCTATATTTAAAGCAGGATTAATATGACCTCCTGTTCCTCCAGCTACTATAATAATTTTTTTTTTCATTTTATATTCTATAAATACTTATTTAAAGTAAAATAAAACATATTAAATAATATATTATTAATATTATTTTTTATGTAATTTTTTAACTAATTTTATAAATTCATTACCACGATGTTTAAAATTTTTAAATTGATCAATGCTAGAACAAGCAGGAGACAGTAATACTGTATCTCCATATTTTACTAATTTTATTATTTTTTTTAAAGCTTCAAACATTGTTTGTACCTTTATTGATTTATTATATAAGGATAATATTTTTTTACTAGATATTCCAAAACAATAAATATGAATATTATTTTTATTTTTTAAGTATTTTATTAATAAATTTAATTCACAATTTTTGTCATATCCTCCTAATAATAACCAAATTTTTTTTTTTTTATATAAATATTTTAAAGCAGCTATAGTACTATTAATATTAGTAGATTTAGAATCATTAATCCAAGTAATTCCATTTTCTTTATGTATAATTTGTAAAATATGATCCATATTTTTATAATTATTTATTTCTTGTAAAGATATTTTTTTAGGAATTTTTAATATATCTGTAATAGCCAAAACAGCTAAAAAATTTAAATAATTATGTATTCCATTTAGTTTTGTATTATTAAAATTTAAAATTTTTTTATTATCTACTTCTAGATATGTATTTTTCTTACAAAAAGATAATTTATATTTACCAATAAATGTACCAAAAGTTATATATTTTTTTTTTTTATAAAAAATTTTAGGATAACATAATTTATTATCTGTGTTATATATGCAAAAAGAAGCATTTTTATAAATACGTAATTTAATATCACGATATTGTTTAATTCCTAAAGGATATCTATCCATATGATCTTGTGAAATATTTATAATTAAAGCTATATATATTTTAAATTTTTTTATTGTTTCTAATTGAAAACTAGATATTTCTAAAATATAAAAATCTCTTGTATAAGATAATAAATCTAAAACAGGATAT
This sequence comes from Enterobacteriaceae endosymbiont of Donacia semicuprea, assembly GCF_012570535.1. NCBI lineage: Bacteria > Pseudomonadati > Pseudomonadota > Gammaproteobacteria > Enterobacterales > Enterobacteriaceae > Enterobacteriaceae endosymbiont of Donacia semicuprea. Next base: position 137,750 of record NZ_CP046210.1, on the reverse strand, counting down.
CCTATATTTCCTCCAATACCAATGTTAAAATTATTTTTTTTCATAATTTGACTAACCATATTAACAACAGTACTTTTTCCATTAGTACCTGTAATAGCTATTACAGGAGTTTTATTATAACGAGAAAATAATTCTATATCTCCTATTATTTCAATACCTTTTTTTTTTGCTTTTAATAATAAAGGATGAAATACTGAAATACCAGGACTTAAAATGATTAAATCAGCATTTAATATCCAATTTTCTTTTAAAGAACCTAAATGATATGGTATATATGATGGTATTTTTTTTATAAGTTTTAAATTATCATTTTCATCTATAATAGATGGTATTAATCCTTTTTTTAAAAAAAAATTTACACAAGAAATTCCTGTTAAACCTAAGCCAATAATAACTATTTTTTTATTCATTTTACAATATTTATTAAATCAAATTATAGTTAAAGAAATTAAAACTAATATTAGTGATATAATCCAAAATCTAACAATAATACAAGGTTCTTTCAAACCTTTTAATTCATAATGATGATGTAAAGGCGCCATTAAAAAAAATCGTTTTTTATTATATTTAAATTTTATAATTTGAATTATTACCGAAATAGATTCTAATATAAAAACACCACACATTATAAGAAATAAAAATTCTTGTTTAATGATAATAGAAATTATAGATATAATAAATCCTAAAGATAAGGATCCTATATCTCCCATAAAAATTTTAGCTGGATATGTATTAAACCATAAGAATCCTAATCCTGAACCAATAATAGAAAAACATATAATAATTAATTCTTTTGCACTCTTTATATAAAAAATATTAAAATATTTAGAAAAATATATATCTCCTACAAAATAACTTAGGATAGCTAATCCTAAGGAAATAAAAATTATAGGCATAATTACTAATCCATCTAACCCATCAGTTAAATTTACAGAATTACTTATTCCTATAATTATAAAATAGACAATAATAAAATATATAATATTATTTAAATGAAATTTAATTATTTTATTAAAAAAAGGTATGATTAATTGTTGAATATAAAATTTATCAATTTTATTATAAAAAATAAATATAATTATAATAGTGACAAGCGATTGAAAAAAAATTTTTTTATATGAAGATAAACCTTTTGCATTATTAAAAATTATTTTATAATAATCATCTATAAATCCTATAATAGAATATAATATCGTACTAATTATTATATAAGATATATATTTATTTGATAAATTAGACCAAAAAAATACAGAAAAAAAAATAGATAATAATAAAATTATTCCTCCCATTGTAGGAGTATTATTTTTTTTCAAATGAGTTATAGGACCATCATTTCTAATAATTTGAGAAATTTTATTTTTATTAAAAAAATAAATAAAAAATGGACTTAGATAAAAAGTTATAAAAAATGATGTTAATAATGTCATTATAGAGCGAAATTTCAAGCTTATTAAAAAATAACTTAAATATTTTAAATAATATAATTTTAAATATTTAAATATTATTATTAACATTTTAATTTTTCCAATAAAATATTAATTAATATCTCCATATTATTATTACGTGATCCTTTAAATAAAATAGTATAGTTTTGAAATTTTTTTGTTATTAAAATTAATTTATCTATTAGTTCTTCTTTTTTTATAAAATGAATTGCTTTTATATTATTTTCAGTAATATATTTACTATATTTACCAATACTAAATATATAATCTATATTAGATTTTAGAAGTAAATTCTTAATTTTATAATGATAATATAAAGTATATGATCCTAATTCTAACATATCTCCAATAACCAAAATTTTTTTATTAGGCATATTTTGAAGTATATTAATAGCTACAAAAACAGAATTAGGATTAGCATTATATGAATCATCTATAATTAATTTATTATGATTAATAATAATTGGGTACATTCTTCCAGGAATAGATTTAAAATTTTGTAAACCTTTAGCTATTTCATCTAATGAAACTCCTACTGAAAAAGATAATGCAGCTGAAGCTAATGCGTTACTAATATTGTGAATACCACCACCTATTAAAAATAGGTGAATTGATATTTTTCCAATAGGAGTTTTTAATTTAAAATAAATTTTATTTTGTAATATTTTTATGTTTTCAGCAAAAAAATCAGCATTTTTATTATTTATAGAAAAAGTAAAAATATTTTTATTATTATTTAATAATATTTTTTTTAAAATTTTTTTTTGATTAGAATCATCGTAATTAATAATTATAATACCTTTTACTGATAAAAAATTAAAAATTGTAATTTTACTTTTAATAATATTACTTAATGAATTAAAACCTGCTAAATGAGCAACTGATATATTATTAATTAATGCTATATTAGGTTTAACTAAATTACTATTATATTCAATATCGTTATTTTTACTACCACCTATTTCAATTATTGCATATTTATACTTATTTTTTAACTTTAATAAAGTTAAAGGAACACCAATATTATTATTCATATTTCCTTTAGTATAAATAATTTTATTTTTTATTTTTAAAATAGATGCCGTCATTTCTTTAACTGATGTTTTACCTGATGAACCAGTAATTGCTATCATTTTATTTTTAAATCTCATTCTTTTCCATAAACCTAATTTTCCTAATCCTAAAATAGTATCTGATACAATTATTTGAGGAATATTAGTATTTATATATTTATTTACTAATAAAGCTATCGCTCCATTATGAATGGCATTTTTAATAAAATTATGTCCATCAAATTTTTTTCCATAAATGGCAATAAACATACAATTATTTTTAATTTTTTTACTATTTATTGAAAAATTTATTATTTTAATGTTATTACCTATTAAAATTCCATTTACTATTTTTGATATTAATTTTAAACTAATTAACTCTGTCATTTTATATTTTAATATTTTTTTAATATTTTTTGAATAGTATTATAATCTGAATAATTTAAAATTTGATTACCAATAATTTGATAATTTTCATGTCCTTTACCTGTAATTAAAACAGTATCTTTTTTATGAGAATTAAATATTGCATAACTAATTGCTTTAGTTCTATCTAAAATAGAATAAACATTTTTTAATGTTTTACATCCTTTTTTAATATCATTAATAATATTTAATGCATTTTCTGTTCTAGGATTATCATTTGTTAAAATTACATAGTTGGCATGTTTTATTGCTATATGTCCCATCATAGGACGTTTTCCAATATCTCTTTCTCCTCCACATCCAAAAACACACCATATTTTTCTTTTACAAAATAATTTTATAGTTAATAGTACATTTTTTAATGAATCAGGAGTATGAGCATAGTCAATAATTATTTTAGGAATAGATTTTTTTTTAAAATATACTTCTTGCATACGTCCTTCAACTGGATATATTTTAGATGCTGTTTTTAACAATTCTTTTAAAGGATAATTTAAATTTAATAATGCTGTTATGCTTAAAATAATATTTAAAACATTAAAATTACCTATAAGATTTATTTTTATTTTCCCATTACCCCAACTAGATTTAAATAAAATAATTGTTTTTTTTTCAAAAAAAATTATTTTTTTTGCATTAAAAAATAAATTTGATTTATTTATAACTCTTTTTTTTGTAGTAACTGCTATAGAATTAGGTAATTTTTTAAACCATTTATATCCTATATTATCATCAATATTTATAATTTTTTTTTTAATTTTATATTTAGAAAAAAAATTCCATTTAGATAATTCATAATTTTTCATATTATAATAATAATCTAAATGATCTCTACTTAAATTTGTAAAAATTCCAATATAAAATATTATATTTGCTACTCTAAATTGAGTTATTCCATGAGAAGAAACTTCCATAATAACAATATCAGCTTTTTTATCTATAAATTTTTTTAATGTAGATTGTATTTTAACAGCAGAATCAGTTGTATTATTAGTTTTAATTAATTTTTTATAAAAACCATTTCCTATTGTACTTAATATTGCTGGTTTTTTTTTTAAAAAATATAACCATTGCATTAAAAAATTTGTTATACTTGTTTTACCATTAGTACCTGTTATTCCTATAATTGGAATTTTTTCACTTGGTCGTCCATATAATAATCCAGCAAAATATGAAATATGTTTATGTAAATTAGGTAAGTAAATTATAGGAATATTTTTTTTAAATAAAATTTTACGATAAGATGTAATATTATCTGGATATGTTAATATTGCAGCAGCACCTTTTGTAATAGCATGTTTTATAAAATTTTTACCATCTTTTTTATGTCCTTTTATAGCGATAAAAAGACAATGTTTTCCTTTAATTTTACGACTATCTAAAATAATTTTATTTATTAATATATTTTTTATTAAATCATTATTTATATAATTATTTATATAATTATTTAATAATTTTTGTAAATTTAATGAATAATCAACCAATTTTAATACCTTTATTATATAATATAGTAAAAATAAATTTTTAAATTTTATAAAAAAATAAAAAAATTATTTTTATATTTTTTTTGCAACACGTAATATTGCACTTCTTGATCTTAAATTTGTTAAAATTTCATTTTTATTAGGAAATATTCTATTAATAATTTTTAATTTTAAATTTTTTTTTTTAAAATATAAATTATTTATTTCATTTTCAGTTAATGGAATTTTTCTAATAATATTTTTATTATAAGAACTATTTTTTTTCATAAAATTTTTAATAATTCTATCTTCTAAGGAATGAAAACTAATAATAGACATTATTCCATTTTTTTTTAATAAATCTAATGAAATATTTAAAACTTTTTTAAGTTCTTCTATTTCTTTATTTAAAAAAATTCTTATAGCTTGAAAAGATCTTCTAGCTGGATGTTTAAATTTATTTTTTTTATTAAAAGCAGAACATATTGAATATGATAAATCTTTTGTATTATTTAATTTATTATTTAATAAATATTTTTTTATATTATATGCTATTCTTTTATGAAATCTTTCTTCACCATATATTTTTAATATTTCAGATAATTTTTTTTCATTAATATCTTGTAATAATTTATAAGCATTAATATTTTGGTTTTGATTTATACGCATATCTAATGGACCGTTAAATATATAAGAAAAACCTCGTTTAGGATTATCTAATTGAAATGAAGATATTCCTAAATCAAATAAAATACCATCTATTTTACCTATTTCATTATTTAAAAAAAATTTTAAATTAGAAAAATTATTATGAATATAAATAATTCTTTTATCTAAAATTTTATGTTTTAATATTGTTGTTATATCACAGTCAATAGCATATATACGTCCATTAATACCTAATTTAGACAAAATTAATTTAGTATGTCCACCACAACCATAAGTTGCATCTATATATGTTCCATTATCTTTAATATTTAAACTGTCAATAGATTCTTTTAATAAAACTGGGATATGATTCATTATATTAATGTATATTTTATATATTATATATAATATTATATAATAAAAATATTGTTTTATTTATTTTTATTTGAAATTATTAATAATATTATTATATAATGTTAACATTAGTTTAAAAATTTGGTTAAATTTTTAAAAAGGTATAATTTTATGATAGAATATCCAAATTTTAAAAGTACAACATTAAAAAAAGAAAAATATCATATACAAAAATATATTAGACAAGTATATGGATGGATGTCTTGTGGTTTATTATTAACTGCTTTTGTTTCTTGGTACGTAGCTAATACAATTCCAGTCATAAATTATTTATTAAATAATAAATTTATTTTATTCAGTTTGTGTTTTGTACAATTTATACTAGTTTTTATAATTTCAAACCTTTTAAATAGATTATCTGGAAAAACATTAACTACATTATTTATGTTTTATTCTTCTTTAACTGGTTTAACAACAGCAGGAATTTTTTCTATATATAATCAAAATACTATTTTCACAGCATTTATTACTACATCACTTACTTTTTTAAGTATGTGTATTTGGGGATATTTTACAAAAAAAAATTTAAGTAATTTAGGTAATATTATTACAATGGGTATTTTTGGTGTAGTTATAGCATTATTTATAAATTTATGGTTACAAAATAGTTTATTTGCATCTACATTAAATTATATTAGTGTAATTTTATTTACATTACTTGTAGCTTATGATACTCAAAAACTAAAAAATATCGCAAAGAAAATTAGTATAAATATAAATGACGAAGATAATTTAAGAAGATATGCTATTATCGGAGCTCTTATGTTATATTTAGATTTTATTAATTTATTTTTTGTAATATTACGTATTATTAGTAATAATAATGATGATGAAAAATAATATTTTTATAAAAACTAAAAATTATATAAATTAAAATTTTAATAAAATATATATTTTAAAATAAAATAACAAAAATATGTCTACATCAATGATGGAACAATATTTTCAACTAAAAAAACAATATCCTAATATTTTATTATTTTATAGATTAGGAGATTTCTATGAAATGTTTTATGATGATGCAAAAAAAGCATCAAAATTATTAAATATTGTTTTAACAAAAAGAGGTAAATTAAACGGTAAACCTATTCCTATGGCGGGAATTCCAGTTAATAGTGTCGAAAATTATTTATTAAAATTAATAAGATTAGGAGAATCAGTAGCTATTTGTGAGCAAATAAAAGATAAACATATATTACATAAAAAAAAAATTTTAAAAAGGAAAATTGTACGTATTGTTACTCCAGGAACAATTAGTGATGATGTCTTATTAAACAATTATTTTGATAATTTATTAGCAGCTATTTATCAAGATAAAAAATTTGGTTTCGGTTATGCTACATTAAATATTAGTTCTGGTGATTTTAAAATTATGGAAAATAAAGATTATAATATAATTGCTGGAGAATTACAAAGAACTAATCCTACTGAATTATTATATCCTGAAAATTTTCAGGATATACAATTAATAGAAAAAAGAAATTGTATCAGACGTAGACCATTATGGGAATTTGATATTGATACAGCTTTACAACAATTAAATATGCAATTTGGTACAAAAAATTTAAAAAGTTTTGGTATTGAAAAATCATTTATGGCTATTAGAGCAGCAGGTTGTTTAATACAATATGTAAAAGATACACAAAAAGTATGTTTACCTCATATTAATAATATTTTATTAAAAAATCATGATGATGAAATTATTATGGATGAGAATACTCGTAAAAATTTAGAAATTATTTATAGTATTTCAGGAAATAAAAATAATACTTTAATTAAAATATTAGATAATACTACTACGACAATGGGTAGTCGGTTATTAAAAAGATGGCTAAATAATCCTATACGTAGTAAAAATATTATTTTAGATAGACAAAAAAATATTTCTATATTAAAAGAATATTTTTTAAAATTCAAAAAAATGATGTTAAAAGTAAGTGATATAGAAAGAATTATTGCTAGATTAGCATTACGTACAGCAAAACCAAATGATTTAGTTTCTTTAAGACAAACATTAAATTATTTACCTAAATTTCATAAAATTTTAAAAAAAATTAAAAATTGTGAGATTAAATCTAAAATTTTAAATTTAGGATTATTTATTGAGTTAAAAAATTTATTAAAGAAAGCAATAAAAAAAAAACCTTCTTTATTATTAAGAGAAGGAAACGTTATCGCTTCTGGATATAATTTATTATTGGACAAATTAAGAAAATTTTCAAAAAATTCGGTAAAATATTTATTTTATTTAGAAGAAAAAGAACGTAACTTATTAAAAATAGAAAAATTAAAAATAGGATTTAATACAATTCATGGATATTATATACAAATTAATAAAAATTGTAATATAAATTTACCAGAGAAATACATTCAAATTCAAACTTTAAAAAATTTTAATAGATATATTATTCCAGAATTAAAAAAATATCAAAAAAATATTATGTTTTCAAAAGAAAAATTATTAAATTTAGAAAAATTTTTATACTATGAGTTATTTGATTATATTAATCCTCATTTAGAAAAATTACAAAAAATATCATTATTTTTATCAGAATTAGATGTATTATGTAATTTAGCTGAAAGATCTTTAACTTTAAATTATACTTGTCCAGTTATTAGTAATAAAATAGGAATATCTTTAACTAATTCAAGACATCCTGTTGTTGAAAATATTATAAAATCATCATTTATATCAAATGATGTATTATTAACTATTAATAATAATATGTTAATAATAACAGGTCCTAATATGGGAGGTAAAAGTACTTATATGCGTCAAATTGCATTAATTATTATTATGACATATATAGGTAGTTACGTTCCTGCTGATAAAGCTGTTATAGGCCCAATAGATCGAATATTTACTAGAATTGGATCAACAGATGATATTTCTTCTGGATTATCTACTTTTATGATAGAAATGATAGAAACAGCAAATATTTTGAGAAATGCAACTACTAAAAGTTTAGTATTAATGGATGAAATAGGTCGAGGAACGTCTACATGTGACGGATTATCAATTGCATGGGCTTGCGCTGAAAATATGGCAAAAAAAATTAAATCACTTACTTTATTCGCAACTAATTATATTGAATTAACTAATTTAGCAAAAAAAATAAAATGTATAAAAAATATATATTTTGATGCAATAGAATTAAATAATTCTATTGTTTTTTTGCATAAACTAAAAAATGGATCAATTAATAAAAATTATGGTTTATTTGTGGCATCTTTAGCAGGGATTCCTGAAGAAGTTATTAATCAAGCAAAAAAAAAAATTAAACAATTAGAAAATTATAATATTTTTTAAATTTTAAAAAATAAATTTAAAAAATAAATGAATATATTAATAATATATAAAATAATATAATTATTTATAAAATAAAATAATAAATATATAACTTATGTAATTCAATTTTAAAGGATATTTATTTACATGAATTCTTTTGTTAAAGAAATAAAATCAATTAATATTGAAGAAGAATTAAAAAATTCTTATTTAGATTATGCAATGTCTGTTATTGTGGGAAGAGCATTACCAGACGTAAGAGATGGATTAAAACCAGTACATAGGCGTATATTATATGCTATGTATATTTTAGGAAATACATGGAATAAATCTTATAAAAAATCTGCAAGAATAGTAGGTGATGTTATCGGTAAATATCATCCTCATGGAGATAATGCAGTTTATGATACAATTGTTAGATTAGCTCAATCATTTTCATTAAGATATACTTTAATAAAAGGACAAGGAAATTTTGGTTCTATTGATGGAGATTCGGCTGCAGCTATGCGTTATACTGAAATTAAAATGACGAAGATAGCTCAAGAAATAATTAATGATTTAGAAAAAAATACAGTTAATTTTTTACCTAATTATGATGGTACAGAAAAAATTCCTGAAATAATGCCTACCAAAATACCTAATTTATTAATTAATGGTTCTTCCGGTATAGCTGTTGGTATGACAACAAATATTCCTCCTCATAATATTACTGAAGTAATTAATGCTTGTTTAGCATATATTAAAAATAGTACTATTACTGTAAAAGAATTAATGAATTATATTCCCGGTCCAGATTTTCCTACAGCTGGAATTATATATGGTATTGATGGTATTGAAAATGCATATGAGACAGGAAAAGGAAAAATTTTTATTCGTGGAAGAAATAAAATTGTTAAAAATAAAAAAAATAATTATAAAACAATTATAATTTATGAACTTCCTTATCAAGTAAATAAAGCTAAATTAATAGAAAAAATAGCTAATTTAATAAAAGAAAAAAAAATTAAAGGAATTAAAACTTTAAGAGATGAATCAGATAAAGATGGAATAAGAATTATAATTCAAATAAAAAAAGATATATCAACAAATGTTATTTTAAATAATTTATATTCATTAACATCATTACAAATTTCTTTTAGTATAAAAATGGTCTCCTTATTTAAGGGAGAACCGACAGTAATGTCTTTAAAAAATATTATCAAAGCATTTATTTCTCATCGTCGTGAAATTGTTACAAAAAGAACTGTTTATGAAATAAAAAAAGCTCGTAATAAAGCTCATATATTAGAAGGTTTAATAGTCGCATTATTAAATATAGAAAAAATTATTAAAATTATACGTTCTTCTAAAATTACAGAAAATATAAGAAATAAAATATATTCAAAATCTTGGAAAATTTCAAATAAATTACAAACATTTAATTTAGAAAAAAATAAAATATTAAATATTGATTTAATAAATTCTAATTTAACAAAATTTAATGATAATTATAATTTTAGTTATAAACAAATTAAAGCTATTTTAGAACTTAAATTAAATAAATTAACTAATTTAGAATATAAAAAATTATACATAGAATATCAATATTTGATAAATAAAATTTCAAAACTAATTAAAATAATTAATAATTATAAATATTTAATGAAGGTAATATATAATGAATTAATCTTAATAAAAAAAGAATTTGGAGATAAAAGAAAAACAAAAATTATTTTAAATAATAATTCCATAATTAGAACAAAAGATTTAATTAATGATGAAAAAGTAATTATTACATTATCTTATCAAGGATATATAAAATATCAAAAAATTACTGAATATAATATACAACATAGAGGAGGAAAAGGTAAATTAGCTATTAAATTAAAAGAAAATGATATTATTTCTAAAATTTTAGTAGCATATACTCGTGATAATATCTTATGTTTTTCTAATAAAGGACGTTTGTATTGGTTAAAAGTATATAATATTCCAGAAGCAAGTAGATATGCGAAAGGAAGACCTATTGTAAATATTATACCTTTAAAAAATAATGAAATTATTACAAATTTTCTTATAGTTAATATTTATACAAAAAATACAAATTTATTTATGGTTACTTTACAAGGAAATGTAAAAAAAACTAATTTAACTAAATTTAGTAACCCAAGACGTAATGGAATTATTGCAATAAAATTAAAAAAAAATGATAGTTTAATAGGAGTATCTTTAATTAATAAAAATGATAAAATTATGTTATTTTCTACTTTAGGTAAAGTAGTAACATTTAATGAATATCAAGTTAGATCTATGGGAAGAAATACAATAGGTGTAAAAGGAATTAAAATATCTAATAAAAAAAAAGATAGTGTTATTTCATTAACAACCATTGAAAATAAATTTGAATATAATATTTTTACTCTTACAGAAAATGGATATGGTAAATGTACTAATAATAAATTTTTTCCAATAAAATCAAGGGCTACAAAAGGAGTTATTTCAATGAAAATTAATTCAAAAAATGGGAAAATTATAGGATCATTAAAAGTAACAAAAAATGATCAAATTATTATAATAACAAATATGGGAACTTTAATTCGTATTAACATGTCTGAAATTTGTATTATTGGACGTAATACTAAAGGTGTAATTATAATAAATACAAAACTTAATGAAAAAGTTATTGGGTTACAAAAAATTTAATAATAATTTTTATAAAATTATTATATAAAAATATATTTTTTAAAAATTATTTATTATTTAATACCTGAAATATTTTTAAATTCATTTACTTTATTAAGTTTTTCCCATGAAAAAATATTTCTTCCAAAATGACCATAAGAAGCAGTTTTTTTATATATAGGTTTTAAAAGATCTAACATTTTTATTAAATTAAATGGTCTTAAATCAAATATTTCTTTAATAAAAAAAACTAATTTATCATCAGGTACCTTACCAGTACCAAATGTATTTACCATTATTGATATTGGATTAGAAATTCCGATAATATATGCAATTTGTATTTCACAACGTGATGCTAAAGATGAAGCAACTATATTTTTTGCTATATAACGAGCTGCATATGCAGCCGATCTATCTACCTTAGATGGATCTTTACCAGAAAAAGCTCCTCCTCCGTGTCTAGCCATACCACCATAAGTATCTACAATAATTTTTCTTCCTGTTAAACCACAATCACTTATGGGGCCTCCAATAATAAAACGTCCAGATGGGTTAATAAAAAATTTAGTTTTTTTATTAATCCATATTTTAGGTAATACTGGTTTAATAATTTCTTCCATAATAGCTTCTTGTAATTTTTTATATGGTATATTTTTTGATAGCTGAGTAGATAAAACTACAGAATCTATATAAATAATTTTATTATTTTTATATTTAAAAGTAATTTGGCTTTTTGCATCTGGTTCTAACCATGATATAATTTTTTTTTTTCTAATTTTTGCTTGTTGATATACTAATTTATGAGCATATGTAATAGGCGCTGGCATTAATACATCAGTTTCATTTGTTGCATAACCAAATACAAAACCTTGATCTCCTGCTCCTTGATTATATTTATTTAAATTAGTTATTCCTTTCTTGATATCTTTTGATTGTTTACTTATAATATTTAATATTGTACATGTATTTGCATCAAAACCTTTTTTAGGATTGGTATATCCAATTTCTTTTATAGTATTTCTAGTAATAATTTCTATATTTATTTTAGCTTTGGTAGTTATTTCACCACCAATTAATACCATGTTATTTTTAATGTATGTTTCACATGCTACACGTGAAGTTATATCTTGTTTAATTATATTATCTAATATAGCGTCAGAAATTTGATCTGCTATTTTATCTGGGTGTCCTTCTGATACAGATTCTGAAGTAAATAAATATTCTGTCATTAATACCCTCATTATATAATTACTATAAAAAAAATATTATATATTAATATTATATATATTTTTTAACAAAAATATATAAAAATTATAAATTTATAATAAATAGATTTTAAAACATTTTAAGTATATATTTCTTTATATAAATAATATTTTTATAAAAATAATTTTTTAAAAAAAATTTTAGGAGTAATTTAAACTATGCTTTCCAAAAGAGATCTTGCTAATGCTATCCGATTTCTAAGTATAGATGCTATACAAAATTCTAATTCTGGGCATCCTGGCGGACCTATGGGTATGGCAGATATAGCAGAAGTACTTTGGCGTAATCATTTAAATCATAATCCTAATAATCCTAAATGGATAAATCGTGATAGATTTATATTATCAAATGGACATTGTTCAATGTTAATTTATAGTTTATTACATTTAACTGGTTATAATATAACAATATCGGATTTAAAAAATTTTAGAAAATTACATTCTAAAACTCCTGGACATCCGGAATTTGGATGTACTCCAGGTATTGAAACTAGTACTGGTCCTTTAGGACAAGGATTAGCTAATGCTGTCGGTATGGCTATTGCTGAAAAAACTCTAGCTGCACAATTCAATAGACCAAATTATAATATAATTAATCATTATACTTATGTTTTTGTTGGTGATGGATGTTTAATGGAAGGAATTTCTCATGAAGTATGTTCTCTAGCGGGAACACTAAAACTAAAAAAATTGATAGTTTTCTATGATAATAATGGAATATCTATTGATGGGAATATTAAGGGATGGTGTAATGATGATACTAAAAAAAGATTTGAATCTTATCAATGGAATGTTATATCTAATATAGATGGACATAATTTTGAAAATATAGATACAGCGATTAAAAAAGCAAAATCTTTAAAAGAAAGTAAACCAACTTTATTAATTTGTAATACAACAATTGCTTTTGGATCGCCAAATAAATCAGGAAAAAATATTGCACATGGATCTCCTTTAGGTATAAAAGAAATTATTTTAACAAAAAAACAATTAAATTGGAATTATAAACCTTTTGAAATTCCTTCATCTATTTATAAAAAATGGAATGCAAAAAATAAAGGTAATATAAAAGAATTAAAATGGAAAGATAATTTTAAAAATTATTCTCTTATATTTCCTAAATTAGCTAAAGAATTAGAAAGAAGATTAAATAATATTCTTCCTAATAATTGGAATTATGAAACATATAAACTTATTAATAAAATAAATAAAAATTTTACAAATTTATCAACAAGAGAATCATCTCAATATATATTAAACAAATATTCTAAATTATTACCAGAATTATTAGGAGGTTCTGCTGATTTATCTATTAGTAATTTAACTATATTAAAAAATTCTAAACCAATTAATAAAATTAAAAATGGAAATTATATTTATTATGGAGTAAGAGAATTTGGGATGACTGCAATTGCAAATGGAATAGCTTTATATTGTGGTTTTATTACTTATACTGCTACTTTTTTAGTTTTTTCAGATTATTGTCGTAATGCTATAAGAATGGCTTCTTTAATGAAAATTAGAAATATAATGATCTATACACATGATTCAATCGGTATTGGTGAAGATGGACCGACACATCAACCAATAGAACAATTAACTAGTTTAAGATTAATTCCAAATATAAGTATTTGGCGTCCATGTGATAAAATTGAAACAGCTATAGCTTGGAAAAAAGCTATAGAAAATATAAATAATCCTACTATTTTAGTTTTATCCAGACAGAATTTACCTACACAAGAAAGAAATAAAAATAAAATATCTTATATATCATATGGTGGATACATATTAAAAGATTGTTTAGATAAAAATCCTAAAATTATATTAATAGCTACTGGTTCTGAAGTTGCTTTAGCAATAGAAGTATATAAAAAATTATCTATTTTAAAATATAAAATTAGAATTGTTTCTATGCCATCTACTGATGTTTTTGATAAGCAAACACAAAAATATAAAAATCATGTATTACCAAATAATGTTAAATATAAAATAGCCATTGAAGCTGGATCAAAAAATTATTGGTATAAATATGTTGGTCTAGATGGTGATATTATTGGAATTAATGATTTTGGATATTCAGCACCTGCTAATGAATTATTTAATAAATTTGGTTTTACTGTACAAAATATTATTTTAAAAATAAAAAAAATTCTTAGTTAATTTTATTAAATTATTTTTTAATTTAAATTATAGGATAAATTTATTTATGTTAAGTATTTTAAATATTGATATTAAAAATAAAATTTTATTAATTAGATCTGATTTTAATGTTCCAATAGATTTAAAAGGTAATATTAATTCTGATATTAGAATTAAATTATCATTACCTACTATTAGATATGCTTTAAAAAAAGGAGCTAAAATTATTTTAGCTTCTCATTTAGGTAGACCTATTGAAGGACACTATAATTCTTTATATTCATTAAAAAATATTGCTATTTATTTAGAAAAAATTTTATCTTATAAAGTAGTTTTAAAAAAAAATTATTTAAACGGAATTAGTTTAAAAAAAAATACAATAACTCTTTTAGAAAATGTACGTTTTAATATTGGTGAAAAAAATAATAATAAAGAATTATCTAAAAAATATGCTTCTTTATGCGATATATTTGTAATGGATGCATTTGCTACATCACATCGCATGCATTCATCTACTTATGGAATTATGAATTTTACTAAACAATATTGTGCTGGATTATTATTAATTAATGAAATAAAAAATCTAAAAAAATTTTTAAAAAATCCTAAAAAACCAATAATATCTATTATTGGTGGTTCTAAAATATCTACTAAATTTAATATTTTAAAAAAACTAGCAGAATTATCCGATAAAGTAATAGTTGGAGGAGGTATAGCAAATACTATTTTATCATTAAATAATAATATTGGTAGTTCATTATATGAACCAAATAGTGTTTTTTTAGCTCAAAAAATAGTAAAAAAATATAATAATCTTATTATCCCAGTTGATTGTCGAGTAGGTATTTCATTTTCTGATGATTCTCCAGTAAAAATGAAAAAAGTAAATAAAATATTAAGAAATGAAAAAATTCTTGATATAGGAGATAAAACAATTAACCTAATAAAAAATGAATTAAAAAAAGCAAAAACTATATTATGGAATGGTCCTGTTGGAGTATTTGAGTTTAAAAAATTTAGAAAAGGAACTGAAGCAATAATTAATGCTATTATTAAAAATAATATTTTTTCAATTGTAGGTGGAGGAGATACTTTATCTGCTATAGAGTTATTTAATGTTTTTGATAAAATTTCCTATATTTCTACAGGTGGAGGTGCTTTTTTAAAATATATTGAAGGTAATCAATTACCTGTTATATCAAAATTAGAAAATAATTTACTAAAAAATTATATTTAAAAATTAAAATAATAACAATAATTATATTTAAAATATAAAAAAAATAATAAGGTAAAATATACATTATGCCCAAAATTTTAAATTATATAAAACCTGGTGTCGTTGTTGGTAATGATGTGCAAACTATTTTTAAAATAGCAAAAAAACATAATTTTGCATTACCAGCAATTAATTGTATTGGTACAGATTCTATTAATGTAGTTTTAGAAACTGCAGCTAAAGTAAAATCTCCAGTTATTATTCAATTTTCCAATGCAGGTTCTGCTTTTATTGCAGGAAAAGGATTACAAATTATTAATAATAAATTAGCTTCTATAATTGGAGCTATATCTGGAGCAAAACATGTTCATCAAATTGCTAAATATTATGGTATACCAGTAATTTTACATACTGATCATTGTCCTAAAGATAAATTATCATGGATCGATAATTTATTAAATGAAAATGAAAAATATTTTCTAAAACATAAAAAACCTTTATTTTCATCTCATATGATAGATTTATCTACTGAATCAGTTATAGATAATGTTAAAATATGTAGTCAATATTTAAAAAGAATGTCAAAAATGAATATGACATTAGAAATAGAATTAGGATGTACAGGAGGAGAAGAAGATGGTATAAATAATAGTAATTTAACTAGAAAATTATTATATACTGATCCTTATGATGTTAATTATGCTTATGAAAAATTAAAATTAATTAGTTCTCAATTTATTATTGCAGCATCTTTTGGAAATGTACATGGAGTATACCAAAAAGGTAATGTACAATTATTACCAAAAATTTTAAGAGATTCACAAAATTTTATTTGTAAAAAAAATAATCTTACTAAAAATCCTATAAATTTTGTATTTCATGGTGGTTCTGGATCTTCATTATCTGAAATTAAAGAATCTATAAAATATGGTGTCATAAAAATGAATATTGATACAGATATTCAATGGGCAACATGGAAAGGTATATTTAAATATTTTAAAAAAAATAAAAAATTTTTACTAAAACAGTTAGGAAATCCTAATGGTTTAAATAAACCTAATAAAGAATATTACGATCCAAGATCGTGGATTAGAGCATCTCAAATTTCAATAAAAAAAAAATTAGAGAAAATTTTTAAAGAATTAAATGCAATTAATACATTATAAAAAATTTTAATTATAAAAAAAAATATAATTTATTTTATAAAATGGATTATTAAAATATGAGTAAATTTACTAGTGTATTAGATTTTATAAAATTATGGATTATAAATAATAAAATTTTTATTTTTTATCAATTTGAACATTTTTTTTTAGCAGGTATGATTTTATTTTTTGGATTATGGGGTGTGAAAATTATTACTAAAACCATAAAAAATATTTTTACTATTAGAAATATAGATCCAATAACAATTGGTTTTCTTTCTAATATTTTAAAATATAGTTTAACAATATTTGTAATAGTTAGTGCATTAAGTAGTATTGGATTACAAACATCATCTATTTTTGCAGCATTTGGTACTATAGGATTAGTAGTCGGTTTAGCTTGGCAAAGTGCATTAGCAAATTTAGCATCAGGATTATTAATCATTACTTTTCGGATTTTTAAAGTAGGAGACTATATTAATATAGGTAATGTTACCGGTAAAATAACTAATGTGGAAATTTTTTGTACTCTTTTTAAAACATTTGATGGAACTATTATATCTGTACCTAATGGTAAAATTTTAACAGAAAATATAATAAATTTTTCTAAAGCAAATGAATATCGTAATAAAATTACTTTAGGTGTTTCACGTAATTTAATACAAGAAGACATTAATATTATAAAAAAAATATTATTAGATACAATTTCAATAAATAATAAAATAATAAAAAATTCTATTGTAAATGTTATTATTGATGAAATTACTAATAATTCTATTAATTTTACTATTTTTTTTTGGATCAATGATTTTCGAAATAAAAAAGAAATTTGTTCAGACTTAATCAATATTTTAAAAAATAATTTAGAATTATATAAAAAATCTTGTGTATTATGGATACATAATGACTAAACTAAGATTAGTTTTATTTAAAAAAATACACGGTGCGAACGGGATTTGAACCCGTGACCCCCGGCGTGACAGGCCGGTATTCTAACCAACTGAACTATCGCACCATAATATTTTTGCATTATATGTTATAAATTATTAATTATCAATATTTTTTATTTACTTTTTATTTTAACCATAAACAAAATCCACATTTTTTTTTAATTAACTTTAATTGTAATTTATGTAATTCTAATTCTTTATTAGAAGCGTATATGATTAAAAATTTTTTTTCTATTTGTTTTTTATAAAAAAATGGTAATTTTATATCAATATTATTATTTTTAATTTTTAATAATTCTAATTTAAATGTATTTTGTTTAGTAGTCATAAATAAAAAAATTTTTGCTAAAAATTTTGCATCTAATAATGCTCCATGTAAATGACGTTTACTATTATCTAAATTAAATCTAGAACATAAAGAATTCAATGAATTTCTTTTTCCAGGAAAAAGATTTCTAGCTATTTTTAATGTATCTTTAATTTTACAAATACTTTCAATTTTAGGTAGATTATTTTTTAATAATGATAATTCATAGTTTAAAAAATTAATATCAAATTGTGCATTATGAATAATTAATTCTGATCCTGTTATATAATTTAAAAATTTATTCACAATATCAGAAAAAATAGGTTTGTCAAATAAAAATTTATTAGAAATACCATGGATATTAAAAGCATCTTGACTTATAATTTGTTTAGGATTTAAATATGTATGAAAGTTATTATTAGTTATATTACGATTAATAATTTCCACTATTCCTATTTCTATTATACGATGTCCTAAATAATATGGTGGAGAAAAATTCATACCTGTAGTTTCCGTATCTAAAACTACTTGACGTATATCAATTTTTTTCATATTTGTTTATATAAATAAAATAAATTTTAAAAAAAAAGAAGTTTTATGTATAAAAATATAAATATTTTTACAGATGGTTCTTGTATATATAATCCTGGTCCTGGAGGTTGTGCAGCCATTTTACAATATAATAAATATGAAAAAATTTTAACTCAAGGTTTTTTTTTAACTACTAATAATAGAATGGAATTAATGGCATCTATTATTGCATTTGAATCTTTAAAAGAAAGTTGTAAAATTTATATATCTACTGATAGTAGATATTTAAAAGAAGGTATTACGAAATGGATATATTTTTGGAAAAAATTTAATTGGATTCGTAATAATAAAAAAATAGTAAAAAATATTGATTTATGGAAAAGATTAGATTCAGCTTTATTAAAACATAATGTTAATTGGAATTGGATAAAAGGACATTCATATCATAAGATGAATAATAAATGTGATGAATTGGCTCGTTTTTCAGCAAAAAATCCTATAAATAATGATTTAGGATATATAACAATAAAAAAATAGATATTTTAAAATATAAAAAAGTATAAAAATTATTTTATGTTTAAATAATTTTTAGAAATAAAAAATATTTGTTAAATTAAAATAAAATTCTAATTTTAATGAAAATTATAAAATTAAACTTTAAATAAGATTTTTTATAAAAATTTTAAGTTTTTCTAAAAAAAGGTATAAAGCATGCTAGACAATAATCGTTTAAGAATAGCTATGCAAAAATCTGGTCGTTTAAGTAATGAATCTAGTAAATTATTAAAAAAATGTGGTCTTAAAATTAATTTAAATCAACAACGTTTAATAGCTTTTACTGAAAATATGCCAATTGATATATTAAGAGTACGTGATGATGATATTCCAGGATTAATAATGGAAGAAGTTGTTGATTTAGGAATTATTGGAAAAAATGTTTTAGAAGAAGAAGTTTTAACTCGTTTATCTAAAGGAGAAAAAGCAAACTATTTAACTTTACGTAAATTAGATTTTGGTATATGTAGATTATCGATAGCAATACCTATTAATAAAAAATATACAGGTTTACAATCTTTACAAAATTCTTGTATTGCAACATCTTATCCTAATATTTTAAAAAAATATCTTGATAAACATAATATTATATTTAAATCTTGTATGTTAAATGGTTCTGTTGAATTAGCACCTAGAGTAGGTTTATCAGATGCTATTTGTGATCTAGTATCAACAGGGTCTACATTGGAAGCAAATGGTATAAAAGAAGTAAAAGTTATTTATAATTCACAAGCATGTTTAATACAACGATGTGGTAAAATTAAAAAGATTAAACAAAAATTAATAAATAAATTATTAACTCGAATTAAAGGAGTTATAAAAGCTAGAGAATCAAAATATATAATGTTACATGCTCCTAATAAAAAATTAAAAGAAGTAATTGCATTATTACCAGGTGCTGAAAATCCTACTATTTTACCATTAGTTGGAGATAATAAAAAAGTAGCAATGCATATGGTAAGTAGTGAAACACTATTTTGGGAAACAATGGAAAAATTAAAATCATTAGGAGTAAGTTCTATTTTAGTTTTACCTATTGAAAAAATAATGGAGTAAAAATGACTATTATAAATAATCTTATATATTGGAATAATTATAATAAAATTCAAAAAAAAAAATTTTTATCTAGACCAATATTTTTAATAGATAAAAAAATTAAAAATGATGTAACAGATATTTTAAATAAAGTTAAAAAAAAAGGTGATAGTGCTTTAAAAAAATATAATTTATTATTTGATAAAATTAAAACTAATAAATTAAAAATAAATCAGGAAAAAATAAATAATTCAAAATTATATATAAAAAAAAATATTAAAGTTGCTATACAACAAGCATATAATAATATATATAAATTTCATAAATCTCAATTATTAAAAAAAAAAATAATTGAAATTATACCTGGTGTCTTTTGTCAACAAATTTATCGTCCTATATCTAAAATAGGATTATATATTCCTGGAGGTACATCATCATTATTTTCTACTGTATTAATGTTAGGAATACCTGCAAAATTAGCATTATGTCCAAATATTATATTATGTTCTCCACCTCCTATATCTAATGAAATCTTATTTTCCGCATATTTATGTAATATAAAAAATATTTTTCAAATAGGAGGAGCTCAGGCTATAGCTGCAATGGCTTTTGGTACTGAATCAGTAAATAAAGTAAATAAAATTTTTGGTCCAGGAAATTTTTTTGTTACAGAAGCTAAAAGACAAGTTAATAATCAAAATGAAATTTTTTATAAAAATATTTCTATAGATATGCCAGCAGGCCCATCAGAATTAATGATTATAGCAGATAAATCAGCAAATTATAATTTTATTATAGCTGATTTATTATCACAAGCAGAACATGGAATTGATTCACAAGTATTTTTACTTACTCCTGAAGAAAAAATAGCAAAATTAGTTCAAAAAAAACTTTATAAAAAATTAAAAATATTACCTAAAGAAAAAATAGCAAAAAAATCTCTAAATAATAGTTATATTATAATAGTTAAAAATATTGAAGAATGTATAAAAATAGTTAATAAATATGCTCCCGAACATCTTATAATTCAATGTAAAAATTATCATAAAATTTTACCTAAAATTATTAATGCTGGATCCATTTTTTTAGGTAATTGGTCTCCTGAGTCAGCTGGAGATTATGCATCAGGAACTAATCACGTTTTACCAACTTACGGACATGCATTAACTTATTCTTGTTTAGGAGTATATGATTTTCAAAAAAAAATATCCGTACAGAAACTAACTAAACAAGGATTATTAAATATTTCTCATACAGTAGAAATTATGGCAAAATCAGAAAATTTGTTAGGTCATAGTAATGCTATTACTGTAAGAAAAAATTTTATTAATAATAATTTATTAAATATAAAAAAAAATATAAATAATATAGTTAGAAAAAATATTATTAATCTTAAACCATATCAATCAGCAAGGTCATTATATAATAATAATAATAATAATGATTCAATTTTATTAAATGCTAATGAATCTCCTATTATTTCTCTTTTTTCTTTAAATAAAAAAATATTTAACAAATATCCAGAACCACAATCTCAGGAATTAATTAATTTTTATAGTAAATACATAAATTTAAATTCTAAAAATATTTTAATTACTAGAGGAGCAGATGAAGGTATAGATATAATTATGCGTACTTTTTGTGATCCTAAAAAAGAAAAAATTTTATTTTGTCCTCCTACATATGATATGTATCGTGTTAATGCTGAAATATTAAATATTAAATATATTATGATTAACAGTTTGGATAATTGGGAATTAAATATAAATCTTATTAAAGAAAATCTTTATAATGTTAAAATAATATTTATTTGTCATCCAAATAATCCTACAGGTAATTGTTTAGATAAAAAAAATATAATAAAACTTTTAAAATTAGTATATTATAATATAATTGTTGTTATCGATGAAGCATATATTGAATTTTGTATAAATAAAACTCTAATTAATTTAATAAATAAATATAATAATTTAATTATAATAAGAACTTTATCAAAAGCATTTGGATTAGCTGGTTTACGTTGTGGTTTCATATTAACTAATAAAAAAATTATCAATATTTTACAAAAAGTTATAGCTCCTTATCCAATACCAGATCCTGTAATAGATATAGCAAAACAAGCTTTATATCCTAAAAATTTGATCATTATGAAAAAAAATGTAGAAATAATTATCGATAATAAAAAATGGTTAATTAATAATTTAAAAAAATGTAAAATTATAAAAAAAATATTTTATAGTGAAACAAATTTTATTTTAATTAAATTTTACAATTCTAATTATATTTTTAAAGAATTATATAAAAATAAAATAATTGTTAGAAATCAAAATCATGAAAAAAGATTAAATAATTGTTTAAGAATTACAATAGGAACATTTTATGAATGTAAAAAATTACTTTTTGAATTAAAAAAATTATCACATTAAGGTTTAATATATGTTAAAAAAAATACTTTTCATAGATAGAGATGGTACATTAATATCTGAACCAAAGAATAATTATCAAATTGATCATATAAATAAACTATTTTTTGAAAAAAATGTTATTATTGTATTATCAGAATTAAAAAAATTGTCTTATTCATTTGTAATGATCACAAATCAAGATGGTCTAGGTACTGAATCTTTTTCTTACAAAAATTTTAATATACCTCATAATTTTATGCTTAGTATTTTTAAATCTCAAAATATAAAATTTGAAGATATTTTGATATGTCCTCATTATTCATATGATAATTGTATATGTAGAAAACCAAACATAACAATGTTAAAATTTTATTTAAATAATGACTTAGATAAAAAAAATAGTTATGTAATAGGTGATCGTTTAACTGATTTAGAATTAGCTAAAAATATTGGTATTAACGGTATTTTATATAACAGCAAAAAATGTAATTGGTTAGATATTTTAAGTAAATTAACACCAATTAAAAGATATGCTATAATAAAAAGAGTAACAAAAGAAACTAAAATATTTGTAGAGTTATTTTTAGATAGAAAAGGAAAAAATATAATTAATACAGGAATTAATTTTTTAAATCATATGTTAGAACAAATAGCAATACATGGAGGATTTATTTTAAATATTTTTAGTAAAGGAGATTTAAAAATTGATGATCATCATACAATAGAAGATATTGCAATATCATTAGGACAAGCTTTATCTAAAGCTATTGGAAATAAAAAAGGAATTAATAGATTTGGTTTTTTATTACCTATGGATGAATCATTAGCACAATGTGCGTTAGATTTATCAGGAAGACCATATTTACAATATTATGCTAAATTTAAATATCAAAAAGTTGGTGATTTAAATACTGATATGATTAAACATTTTTTTTATTCTTTATCGTATTCTATGTCATGTAATATATATTTAAAGGTTATAGGAGATAATGATCATCATAAAGTTGAAAGTTTATTTAAAGCATTTGGGTGTACTTTAAAACAAGCAATAAAAATTGTAAATAATATTATTCCTAGTTCAAAAGGAGTATTAGATTGAATATTGTTATTTTAGATACATCTTGTGGTAATTTTTATTCTTTAAAATCAACTATAAAAAAAATAGGATTTAATGCTATTGTTACAAATAATAAAGATTTAATTTTAAATGCTGATAAAATTTTTTTACCAGGAGTAGGTTCAGCATACTCTGCAATAAAAAAATTAAAAAATGATAATTTAATAAAATTAATTAAAAATTGTAAAAAAGATATTTTAGGAATATGTTTAGGAATGCAAATTTTAGGTAAATATAGTGAAGAAAATAAAGGAATAAATACTTTAGGAATTTTAAATTATTCGGTCCATTTAATGAATAATAAAAATTTACCAATTCCACACATGGGATGGAATACAGTAAATATTATAAAAAAATCTCCATTATTTAAAAATATACATACAAATTCTTATTTTTATTTTTCTCATAGTTATAATATTAATTTAAATAATTATACTATAGCTAAAACAAAGTATGAAAATTCATTTAGTTCGGCTATACAAAAAAATAATTTTTTTGGAGTACAATTTCATCCAGAAAGATCAGGAACTAATGGAATTCAATTAATTAAAAATTTTTTACAAATATAAAATAAAAAAATGATTATTCCAGCTATTGATTTAATAAAAGGACAAGTTGTTAGACTACATCAAGGTAAATTTAATTTAAAACGTAAATATTTATATAAACCGTTTTTTTATATTGAAAAATATTTAAAACAAGGAGCTAAAAAAATACACTTAATAGATTTAGATGGTGCAAAAAATCCTAGTGAAAAACAAACTTCTTTATTAAAGAATTTATCTAAAATTAATCCTATTTCTATACAAATAGGAGGAGGTATTCGAACTAAAAAAGATATAGATTTTATTTTAGGTTTAATGCCTAAAGCACAAATTATATTAGGTTCTTCAATTATACAAAATTTTAATAATGTTAAAAAATGGTTTAAATTATATAATCCGTATTCTTTAATTTTAGCATTAGATATTAAATTTGATATAAATAATAAAAAAATAATTTTTATTAATGGATGGCAAAATAAAAGTAATGTTATTTTTGAAGATATTATAGAAAAATTTTTAGATTTAGGATTAAAATATGTTTTATGTACTGATATTTCTAAAGATGGTACTTTATTAGGACCTAATATAAATCTTTATAATGAGATTGTTAAAAAATATCCAGAAATATTTTTTCAAGCATCAGGAGGTATATCCAAATTAAAAGATATTAAAAATTTAAAAAAAATTGGAATAAAGGATATAATTATTGGAAGAGCTTTTTTAGAAAAAATATTTTCTCTTAAAGAGGCTAATTTATGTTGGCAAAAAGAATAATTCCTTGTTTAGATGTTTATAAAGATAAAGTTGTTAAAGGTAAACAATTTAAAAATCATCAAATTGTAGGAGATATTTTATCATTAGCTTCTAGATATGATAAAGAAGGGGCAGATGAATTAATATTTTATGATATTACAGCATCAATTGATAATCGATTAGTTAATAAAAAATGGATATCTCAAATAGCAAATTTAATTAATATACCTTTTTGTGTAGCAGGAGGAATTAAATCAGTAAATGATGCTGCACAAATATTGCATTTAGGAGCTGAAAAAATATCTATAAATTCTCCTGCATTAAATAATCCTTCTTTAATTACAAAATTATCAGAATATTTTGGAAAACAATGTGTAGTAGTAGGTATTGATTCTTATTATAATAAAAAAACAAAAAAATATCATGTTTATAAATATACTGGTAATATAAAATACACTAAGGTAACTAATTGGGAAACAATTGAATGGATTAAAAAAGTACAAAATTTAGGAGCTGGTGAAATAGTATTAAATACAATGAATAAAGATGGATTATGTAGTGGTTATGATTTAAAACAACTAAAAAAAATAAGAAAAATTTGTAAAATTCCATTAATTGCTTCTGGAGGTGCAGGTTCTAAAGAAGATTTTTATAATGTGTTCAATAAAAAAATTAATGTAGATGGTGCTTTAGCAGCATCCATCTTTCATAAAAATATTCTTAATATTACAGTATTAAAAAATTTTTTATATAAAAAAAATATAGAGGTAAGAATATGTTAAAAGAAAATTTTATAAGTAATTTAAATTGGATAAAAACTAATGGATTAATACCTGCTATTATACAACATAAAATTTCTGGACAAATTCTTATGCATGCTTATATGAATAAAAAATCTTTAGAAATAACTTTAAAAACTAAAAAAGTTACATTTTTTTCTCGAACTAAAAAAAAAATATGGACAAAAGGAGAAACCACAGGTAATTTTTTATTTTTAAAAAATATTACTACAGATTGTGATAAAGATACATTACTTATTTTGGTAGATCCGGTTAATAAAACATGTCATTTAAATGAATATAGTTGTTTTAAAAAATCTATATCAAATTTTACCTTTTTATATTTATTAGAAATATATTTAGATAAAAAAAAAGAAAAAAATAATATAAAACCTTTTTCATATACCTATAGCTTATATCAAAGTGGTTTAAAAAGAATATCACAGAAAGTAGGCGAAGAAGCTATAGAAACTATTATAGCTGCAAATCATAATAATAAGACAAGTTTTATTGAAGAAACAGCGGATTTAATATATCATTTAATTATACTTTTAAGATTTAAAAATATTAATTTAAATGATATTATAAATATTTTAAAAAAAAGAAATAATTAAATTTTATTTATTTTTCATTAATTATACTTAAAGTAAATTTTTTAATTTATCATATTAATACACTTTTTATAGAAAAATAAAATGGCAAATTTATTATAAAATATATCTACTAATATCTTCATTTATGATTAATGAATCAAGATGTTTACTTACATAATTTTTATCAATAAAAATTGATTTATTATTATATTCATCAATTTCATAAGAAATATCTGACATTAAATGTTCAAGAACAGTATGTAATCTTCTTGCTCCTATGTTTTCTGTTGTTTCATTTACTTTCCAAGCAGATTCAGCTATTCTTTTAATGCCATCTTTAGTAAAGATAATATTTATTTTTTCAGTTGCTAAAAGTGCTTTATATTGCACTGTTATAGAAGCATTAGGTTCTATAAGAATTCTTTCAAAATCATTACTAGTAAGAGCTTTTAATTCTACTCTAATAGGTAATCTACCTTGTAATTCTGGAATTAAATCAGAGGGTTTAGATATTTGAAATGATCCTGATGCAATAAATAAAATATGATCTGTTTTAACCATTCCGTGTTTTGTTGAAACTGTACATCCCTCTACTAATGGTAATAAATCTCTTTGTACACCTTCTCGTGAGACATCTGATGATATATTGTTGTTTCTTCTACAAATTTTATCTATTTCATCTAAAAAAACAATACCATTTTGTTCAACTGATTCTATAGCTTTTTGTTTAATATTTTCATTATTAATTAATTTATTTGCTTCTTCTTCTATTAATAATTTCACAGCATTTTTAATTTTTAATTTACGTTTTTTTTGTTTATTACCTCCTAAATTTTGAAATAATGATTGTAATTGGCTTGTCATTTCCTCCATACCGGGAGGTGCCATAATTTCGATCCCCATTGGGGAGCTTGATATATTAATTTCAATTTCTTGATTATCTAATAATCCTTTTTTTAATTTAATTTTTAATTTTTCACGAATAGATTTAATATTATCATCTTGATTCCAATTATTTTTATTAGGTACTAATACATTAAGAATTCTTTCTTCGGCCATTTTTCTTGCTTTATCACAATTTTTTTTAAATTCTTTTATACGTATCATTTTTATTGCAACATCAGTTAAATCTCGAATAATAGAATCTACCTCTTTTCCTACATAACCAATTTCAGTAAATTTAGTTGCTTCTACTTTAATAAAAGGAGCATTTGCTAATTTTGCTAAACGACGTGCAATTTCAGTTTTTCCTACTCCAGTAGGTCCTATCATTAATATATTTTTGGGTGTTACTTCTTGTCTTAAATTTTCATTAAGTTGCATACGTCGCCAACGATTTCTTAATGCAATAGCTACAGCTTTTTTTGCATTTTCTTGACCAATAATAAATTTATTTAATTCATTAACGATTTCTTTTGGAGTCATTTCAGACATAATTAGCATTTTCCTCATGCTTTATTAGATGGTAATTTTTCAATTGTAAAATTATGATTAGTGTATATACAAATATCTCCTGCAATATTTAAAGATTTTTTTACTATTTCATATGCACTTAAATTAGTATTTTCAAATAAAGCCCGTGCAGAAGCTTGTGCATATGGACCACCAGAACCAATAGTCACTATATTATTTTCAGGTTGAATTACATCTCCACTACCCGTAATTATTAAAGAAGTAACTTTATCCGCAATTACTAATAATGCTTCTAATTTACGTAAAATACGATCTGTTCTCCAATCTTTTGCTAATTCTACTGCAGATTTTGTTAAATTTCCTTGATATATTTCTAATTTTTGTTCAAATAATTCAAAAAGTGTAAAAGCATCCGCAGTACCTCCGGCAAAACCAGCAATTACTGTATTATTATATAATTTACGAATTTTTTTTACATTTCCTTTCATTATAATATGACCAAGAGTAGCTTGTCCATCACCACCAATAACTACATCTCCATTTTTTCTTACACTAACTATTGTTGTCATGAGTTACGTTATCCTCAATTATTATTTTTTATATCTCATAACACTAAAATATTAAATATTAAATATTAAATATTAAATATTAATAATATTTTTAATAAAATTTAAATTAATTAAATAAATAATTATTATATAATATATAATATTATAATTTTTTTATAAAAAAAAGTTTTAATTCTATTAAAAACAGTAAAATTATAACATAATTTAAATTTTAAACAATAAATTTATATTTAATTAATTAATAATAAAATTTTATGTGCAAAAATATTTTAGCTATTGATACTTCTACTGAATATTGTCTTATTACTTTAAAAAGTAAAAATATTATTTATAATGAAAAAATATATTGTCCTTACTCACATATAAAATATATATTACATTTAATTCATAATATTTTAAAAAAAAATAAGTTATTATTATCTAATTTAAATTTATTAGGATGTAATTTAGGACCGGGTAATTTTACAAGTTTAAGAATAGGTATTGCAACAATTGATAGTATATCTTATGCTCTTAATATTCCTAAAATTGGTTTATCTCATTTAATGATTATTGCTGAAAAATCTTGGAAATTAACTGGAATTAAAAATATAATAACTGTAATAAAATGTAATAAAAATTATATATATTTTGCTTTATATAAAAAAAATTTTAAAGGTTTATGGATTGGTAAGAATAGTGAATGTTTATTAAATTATAATGATTTTTTAAAAAAAATTTTAATATTAAAAGGAATATGGGTTTTAACTTCTAATATTAGTGAAAAAATAAGATTTTATATAAAAAAAAAATTAAATAAAAATTTAAAAATATATTTTATTAAAAATTTATCTAATTCATCAGAAGAAATTATTAATATTATTGATAATATTTTATTAAATAAAAAAAAAATAAAAAAACATTATAAAATTAATTATATTAAAAATATTTTTTAAATATAAATTTAATATATAATTAGGATTTTTTATATAAATTTTATTCTTATTTAAAAATTTAATTAAAATATAAATTCCTATTTTTATTTTTATTATTTTTTAATTTATATTATTTTTTTTATAGTTATTATTATAATAAATTAATTTTAAAATTAAATTTAAATGTTATTTTAAAAAAAATTTTGGTAAAAAATTAATTTAATTATAAAATAGTTTTAATATTTTATACTTGTAATTTTTTTCATAAAAGTATAATTTATTTATGTATATAAAATTAATGTTAATATATTTAAAATTTTAAAAAATGAATAAATTATCAAAATTTAATCTTTTATCTTCTAGATTTAGAGGATTTTATCCTGTTGTAATAGATATTGAAACTTCAGGATTTAATTCCAAATATAATGCTATATTAGAAATTAGTCTAATAACATTAAAAATGAATAATGGTTGGTTAGAAAAAAATGAAATGTTACATTTTCACATTTTACCTTTCAATGGTTCTCATATATCTAAAGATGCATTAGCTTTTAATGGTATAAATATTAATACCTCGTTAAGAGGTGCTATAACTGAAAATAAAGCTTTAAAAATTATTTTTTCAAAAATTTCTCAAGATATAAAAAAAAACAGATGTAAAAAAGCAGTTATAGTAGCACATAATGCTAGTTTTGATCATAGTTTTATTATGGAAGCTATAAAACGTACAAAAATGGAAAATTATAATCCATTTCATTCTTTTGTAACATTTGATACTGCTTCAATGAGTGGTTTAATTTTAGGTCAAACTGTTTTAGCAAAATCATGTCATGCTATGGGAATCTCTTTTGATAATAATCAAGCACATTCAGCTTTATATGATACTAATCGTACTGCTGAATTATTTTGTAAATTAGTTAATAAGTGGAAAGAAATAGGAGGATGGCCTCCAAAATTTTTATTTTAAATATTAAATTAATTATTTTTTTTAAAATTTAAAATTTTTTTTAATTTTTTTGTATTATGTAATGAATTTAGGATATCATATCCTCCTATTAATTTATTATTTACCCATAATTGAGGAAAAGTAGGCCAATTAGCATATTTTGGTAAAAAATTTCTAATATCAGGGTTTTTTAAAACATCTATATAAGTAAATTTTACTTTATAATATAAAATAATTTTTATAGCTTTATTTGAAAAACCACACTGAGGATTATTAGGTGTTCCTTTCATATATAAAATAATAGGATTATTTTTTATCTGTTCTTTAATTTTTTGAAAAATTTGCATAAATTCCTCAATTTAATATTAATTTATTTTAAACTAATATAATTATATTAATCATATAAAATAATTTCAAATTTTTTTAAAAATATATTTACTTTATTATTTAAAACTCAATAAATATTAAAATTAAAAAGGATATATATGTAAAAATATTTAATTAAAATAAAAAAATTATTTAATATTACAATACTAATTATTTTAACAAAAATAGCATGTTTATTTCATAAATATTCTAAATATTATCTAGCCTAATTATTATTATAATAATATAGATTTAGTTATGATAGCTATAATAGTATTATTTAGTTATAGTAACTTATTATATTTATTAATAATTAATACAAAAATAAATTAATTTAATAATAAAAAAATATAACAAAATATATATAATAATTATATTTATTAGTAATAATATTATTTTATATAATATAATGTTTATTATTTATAAAATTAATTTTTTTATTTAAAAATTATTTCATAAAGTATACTAGGATATTTATTATTACAAATATTAAAACACTAATATATAAGTTTATTATTTATTGTATACAGATTAATTAATTGGTTAAAAATAATTAAATATATGTATACAAATATAATTTGTATACATATATTTAATTATTAAAAACCAAAATTTATAGTAATATAATATATTTATAATTTTAATATATTAGATAATTTTTTTATTACCATATAATATATATTATAATTTAAATTTTTTAATAATATTAAATATTTTAGTTTATTTAATAAATTTAATATTAGAATATTAATGAAATTATTAAAATTAGAAATTCTTATTTGATTATTCATTCTTTTTAAATAAAATTATTTATTGTTATTTTTTTATTAATATTTTTTAATATGAAAATAGAAAATATGATTAGTCATTAAATAAATTTGAATTTTAGTTTATTAATTTTTGTTTCTTCTTTATCTTTAAATATTTCAATAAATCCTAATTATAGGATCCTTAGCTTAAGTTAATAAAGATAAATCAAAAATTATTAGTTAAATTCTACAAATTATAAAAATAATAATATCTTTCTTTATTATTTTAAGATGTATTATTTTTAGAAATAAAATGGTATTATTATATAATTTTAATATAAATATTATAAATTTATCTTCATATCTAATTTTATTAGCATTTATTTATTAAATTTTAGATTTTATTCAAATTATAGGATATGTAATTTTAAAAGTAGATAATAAATTTATTTTTTAATTACATTTTTTCTTATTATATAATAAATTTACCCCCTTGATTATTTTTATATATTACTCATTTTATTATATCATTACTAATGAATTTTTTAGGATTTTTAGATTTAGGTTTTTAATTATATTAAATATTATAAAAATACAAAAAATTGACTATTAAAATAATAATATATATTATATATATATTATTAATATTTATTTTATAAATGCGTTCTTAACTCAGTGGTTAGAGTGTCACTATGACATGGTGAAAGTCAGAGGTTCAAATCCTCTAGAACGCATAAAATCATAATTAAATATTTTTTATTTCCAATAAATTAAACAAAAATTTTTTTTTCCTTTACGTAATAAAGTAAAATGGTTAAATTTTTTATGATATTTTGTAAAAATAAATGAATTATTTAATATTTTTTCATTATTTATATATATTGAATGTGATTTGATCATAATAAAAGCTTGATTACGAGATGAGACAAATTTACTTAAAATAAGAATTGTTGATAAATCAAATTCTTTATTTTCTAAATAAAGATTATTAATATTATTTAGTAATATATAGAATTCTTTTTCTGATAAATTATTTATATTTTTATTAAAAAGTAAATTAGTTATTTTTTTTGATATATTTAATTTTTTTTCCCCATGAACTATTTTTGTAAGATATTCAGCTAATAAATATTGAGGACTATCTTTTTTAATTCTTTGATTTTTTTGTTTAAAATGGTTAATAAAATTTATTTCATAATTAGTAAACATATATAAAAAATTAAATACTATTGAATCTGGAATATTTAACCAAAATTGAAAAAATTTATATGGACTAGTTTTTTTAGAATCTAACCAAATTGTTTTATTTTCTGTTTTTCCAAATTTGGTTCCATCATTTTTAATAATTAAATTTGTAGTTAAACCAAAAACTTTTTTTTTATTTATTTTTTTTACAAGATCAATACCGGAAATAATATGTCCCCATTGATCAGATCCTCCAATTTGGAGGATAACATTAAAATTTTTATTTAAGTAAGCAAAATCATAAGATTGCAATAAATTATAAGAAAATTCTTTAAAAGAGATACCTTCTACATTATTATTTGTCATTCTTTTTTTTATTGAATCTTTATTCATCATATTATTAATATAAAAATATTTTCCTATTTTTTTTAAGAACGATAAAATATCCATTTTATGAAACCATTCATAATTATTAATTATATTTGCACTATAGTGACCACAATCAAAATCTAAAAAATTTTCTAATTGTAAACTAATTTTTTGTAACCATGTATTTATTAACTCTATTGAATTAGTTTGTCTTTTTTTTAATTTGAAACTAGGATCACCAATTAAACTAGTAGCTCCACCTAATAAAATTATTGGTTTATGTCCTAATTTTTGAAAATATTGTAGTGTAATTAATTGTATAAGATGACCTATGTGTAAACTATCTGCTGTTAAATCAAATCCACAATAAAGATTAATATTTTTTTCTTTTAAAATTTTACATAAATTATTTTTATTAGTTACTTGATATAAAATATTACGATTTTCTAATATTTGTATAACATCTATTTTTCTTTTTTTTTTTATTAACATCCATATTCCTTTATTTATTTTATTAAATATATTTAATATTATTTTGATAAATTTTTTTTACTGTTTTAACTATAATTTGAGAATATAAATCAATTTCAATATTTACATAATCACTAATATTTTTATTTGATAATGTAGTTTTTAATAATGTTTCCGGTATTATATTTACACTAAATTCTTTTTTTAATTTTTTATCTATAGTTAAACTAATACCATCAATACATATTGATCCTTTTTGAAAAATATAATTCATTTGAACAATATTATTTGGTTTTATCCATAAAATTTTAAATAAATTATAATTCTTAATATTAATAATTTTAGCTATATCAGTAATATGTCCTGTAACTATATGTCCTCCAATAAAATCATTTATTTTCATAGGTTTTTCAAGATTTAAATAATCACCTATTTTAATTTTTTTAAAAGTTGTCATATCAAATGTTTCTTTTATTATATTAAAAACAATTATATTTTTATATAAATTAATAATTGTTAAACAACATCCATTATTAGAAATTGATTGTCCTATTTTTAAATTTTTTTTAAATTTTTTTTGTATTTTTATATAAATAAAATATAAATTTTTTTTAAAAATAATATTTTTAATTTGACCTATGGATTGAATAATTCCTGTAAACATTTTACACTTAGCTCTTAAGTATATTTGTGAATTATATATTAACAAATAATTATTATTTTTTATAATAAAAAATATTTAATTAATCATGATAGATAAAAATAAACTTTTATTTATTTAAATAATTTTATAAATAATTTTAATTTTTTTTAGATTATATTAAATAATATGATCTCTTAATAAAATTTGAAATTTTTCTTTTAATTTTGAAATACACTTATTTAAAATAAAATTTATTTCTTTTTCATTTAAAGTATATTTTTTATTTTGAATAAATAGACTTAAAGTAATGCTTTTAAAACCAACAGGAATATTTTTACCTTTATATATATCAAATATATTTATTTTTATTATTTCTTTTAGATTTAATGAATTTAATTCATTTACTATATTTCTAAAATAGATATTTTTATTAATAATAAAAGAAATATCTCTACGATTAATTGGGAAATTAATAACTTTTTTAATAGAAAAAATATTATTAATAATAATTTTATTAAAAAATAATTCGAAAAAAAAAGTATTTTTATTTTCTATATTAAAATAATTAATTAATTGAGGATGTAACATGCCGATATATCCAATATATATATTATTAAAATAAATTAATGAATTTATATTAGGATGTAAAATTGTTATTTTACAGTTTTTACGAAATTCAATTTTATTTTTTTTAATAAAACAGCTAAAAATAGATTCTAAATCACCTTTTAAATCATAAAAATTAATAAGTCTATTTTTTTCATTCCAATAATCTTCATATATATTACCATTAACTATACCAGATAATACAAATTTTTGTAATATACCTAATTTTTTTTCTGAATTTTTATAAAAACATAAACCATATTCAAAAAAACGTAAATTTTTCTGTTGTCTATTTTGATTATAAATAATATTATTTATTAAACCATATAATAATGAATTACGCATTACAGATAATTCTTTTGTAATAGGATTATTAATCTTAATACAATTTATTTTAGGATATAAAATAGATTGTATTTTAGGATTTATAAAGCTATAATTAATTACTTCATAATATCCTTTTTGAATTAATATATTTTTAATTTTTTTTATATTAATTTTATCATTTTTTAATTTAAATTTATTATTTTTTAAAATATTATTTTCAGTTAAATATATTTTTACATTATTGGGAATTTTATTATATCCATATATACGTATAATTTCTTCTATTATATCTTCTTCTATATTTATATCATTACGCCAGCTAGGTATTTGTATAATATAATAATGAATTGTTTTTTTTATAATAAAAAAACCTAATTTAATTAAAATTTCTTTTATATTCTTTTTATTAATATTAAAACCTAAAATTTTATCTATTGTATGAAAAAATAATGTTATTTTTTTATGAATATAATTATAATTATTTATATTAAATGAATATATATTACTTATTTGTCCTTGAAATATTTCTAATAATAATTCTACTGTTCTTATAATTACTTTTTTAGTAATTAATGGATCTAAATATCTAGTATACATATTAGAAATATTATTATGAAAATTAAATTTTTTAAAAAGTGAATTTATATATACTTTATTTAAAAGCAAACATTCTATTAAAATATCTTTTGTATTTAATTCTACTATTATTTTTTTATTTTGAGTTATTGCAGGTATAGATAATATTTTATTATTATCTTTAATAATTAATAAATTATTACTATCAAAATTAATTTTTTGATTTTCAGTATCAATAAAATTAAATTTATTTTTTTTATTATCTGTTATATAAATATTTCCTTTAATTTTATTAAAATCATAAAATTGAATAGGATAACCTAATTCTAAAAATATATAATTACGAATATTTAATATTGGATTTTTATGTATATATAAACCTGATTGATGTAATCTATTTTTAATCGTTACAAATTTTTTTTTTTGAAAATTAATATTTTTTATTATACAATAATTATATTGATATAATTTTTTTTCAATTTTTTTATCAAAAAAAATATTTATATTATATTTTTTAGTCTTTTTTAAAAAATTATCATGAAGATTTTTAAAAAAAGATTTATTATATAAAGTAGATAAATCTCTTGATAAACCTAATATACTTAAACAATCTGGTCTATTAAATGGAATATTTATATATAAAATATTATCATAATTATTATTAATACAAATATGTTCTATTTTTTCTACTTCAAAACCTAATTTTGTTAATTTTTTAGATAAAACATTAATATCTTCATTAATTTTTAACCATTCACGTAACCATGATTCACTAAGTTTAATCATATAAAATTATTTAATTTAAATTGTTTAAGAAAACGTAAATC
Source organism: Enterobacteriaceae endosymbiont of Donacia semicuprea (assembly GCF_012570535.1). Classification (NCBI taxonomy): domain Bacteria; kingdom Pseudomonadati; phylum Pseudomonadota; class Gammaproteobacteria; order Enterobacterales; family Enterobacteriaceae; species Enterobacteriaceae endosymbiont of Donacia semicuprea. The sequence continues at coordinate 101,056 of NZ_CP046210.1, read as the reverse complement.
ATTTTCATAAAATGAACGAATATCATTTATATTATAATATAACATTGTTAATCGTTCTACTCCTATACCAAAAGCAAATCCATTATATTTAGAAGAATTTATATTAACATTTTTTAATACATTAGGATGTACCATTCCTGCTCCTAAAACTTCTATCCATTTTTTATTCTTATTTAAAATATCCATTTCTAAAGAAGGTTCTGTAAATGGGAAATAGGAAGGTCTAATACGTGTTTGATATTTTTTCCCGAAAAAAAAATCTAAAAATATAGATAATATTCCTTTTAAATCTGTAAAACTTACTTTTTTATCAATATATAAACCTTCTATTTGATGAAACATTGGTGTGTGATTATTATCATAATCATTACGATAAACTTTCCCAGAAGTTAGTATTCGTATAGGAGGTTTTTTTTTTTTCATTATTCTAATTTGTATATTAGACGTTTGTGTACGTAATAAAATATTTTTATCTAACCAAAATGTGTCTTTTTCTGTTCTTGCTGGATGATATTTAGGAATATTTAATGCATCAAAATTATGAAAACTATCTTCTATTTCAAGACCTATAACTATTTTAAATCCTATTTTTACAAAAAAATTTTCAATTTTTTTAATAATATAATTTAAAGGATGTTCGGAACCTATTTTAATAAATTTTCCTGGTAAAGATATATCTATTTCATGATTCGAATATTGTTTATTATTTTTTATTAATTTTATTTCTTTTATACGTTCTTTTATTATTTTTTTAATTTGCTTTTTTTGACTATTAATAATAATACTTTTATTAATTTTTTCTTTTTTATTTAATTTTTTTATAAGTAAAAATTGAGAAGATATATAACCTTTTTTTCCTAAATATTTTATCTTTAATATATTTAAATTAACAATATCTTTTATTGCAGAAATTTCCTTTTTAATAGTAATTATTAAATCATCAGATTTCATAGAAATATTCTCTTTAATATACTATAAAATATAAATTCTTATATAAAAATATAAAAATTCAATAAATAAAATTACTTAATTGAATATTGTATTAATTTATTAAAAGATGAATTACTAAATGTAGCTATATCAGCTAAATTTTTTCTATTTATATTAATATTATTTTTTTTTAAATTATATATAAAATTACTATAAGACATTTTTTTTTGTCGTACAGCAGCATTAATTTTCATAATCCATAATTGTCTAAATTTTCTTTTTTTTTGTTTTCTATCTCTATAAGAATATTGTCCTGATTTAATAACTGCCTGAAAAGCAGAACGATAAGTTCTAGATCTAGATCCATAATAACCTTTAGCTTGTTTTAAAATTTTTTTATGTCTAGCTTTTGAAGTAACACCACGTTTAATTCTAACCATATAGAAAAACTCCTTTTTATATTTAAAATATTTATTACTATAAATAAGGTAAACAAATTCTTAATGAATATGTATCTGCTTTTTTAACTATTTTTTTTTGTCTTAAAAATCTTTTATTGTTTTTACTTTTTTTAGTTAATAAATGTCTTAAATTAGCTTGTTTATGTTTAAAATATCCAGTACTTGTCTTTTTAAAACGTTTTGAAACACTTCGTACTGTTTTAATTTTTATCATATTTTTTAACCTAAATTTTTTTAGTAAAATAATTTTTTTACTAATTTTATCTTTTTGGGATTAATGTCATTATAATTTGTCTACCTTCTACCTTATTAGGAAATGATTCAACTATTGCTAAATTTTCTAAATCTTTTTTTATACGATTTAACATAAAAAATCCAAGTTTGGTATGCATCATTTCTCTACCTCTAAATCTTAAGGTAACTTTTACTTTATCTCCTTTTTTTAAAAAACGAATTAAATTACGTAATTTAACTTTATAATCTCCTATGTCAGTACCAGGACGAAACTTAATTTCTTTTAAATGTATTATTTTTTGTTTTCTTTTTTGTTCTTTAGAAATTTTATTTTTTTCATATAAAAATTTACCATAATCCATTATACGACATACAGGAGGTATAGAATTAGGACTAATTTCAACTAAATCAAATCCGGTATTTTCTGCCTTTGTTAAAGCATTTTTTAAACTAATTATACCAATTTGTTCTCCTTTTAATCCTATTAATCTTACAATATTACTTCTAATGTTTTTATTTATTTTATTAGGTCGTAATAATTGTACTATTTTTTTTCCACTTTTAATGTTTTATCTCCTTAATTTAAAAATTATAATTATAAATTTCTTTTTTAATTTTATTGATAATATCATGGATATTCATAAACCCCAAATTTTTCCCGAAACAATTTCTAACAGAAATTGTATTATTTTTAATTTCTTTATCTCCACATATTAAAATATAAGGAATATGTTGAATAGTATATTGTCTAATTTTAAATGAAATTTTTTGATTTTTTATATCATATTTAACACGAATGTTATTTTTTTTAATTATTTTAAATATGTTTAAAACATAATCATTATGTTTTTCACTAATATTTAATATTATTATTTGTATAGGTGCTAACCAAATAGGTAAATATCCAGAAAATTCTTCAAGAAGAATACCTATAAATCTTTCTATTGAACCTAAAATAGCACGATGTATTATAATTGGAGTACTATGTTTATTTTTATCATTAATATAAAATAATTTTAAGCATTTAGGTAATGTAAAATCTAATTGTATTGTACCGCATTGCCATTCTCTATTTAAGCAATCAAAAAATGAAAATTCTATTTTAGGTCCATAAAAAGCTCCTTCACCTGTTTTATATTCAAAATTAATATTTAATTTTTTTAAAATATATGATAAATTATTTTCTGTTTGATCCCAAATTTTATCATTTCCAATTTTATTTAATGGTCTTGTTGATAATTTAATTAAAAATTTTTTAAAACCAAAAACTTGATAGATATCATACATCATGTTAATACAATCTTTTACTTCTTTTATAACTTGATCTTCTGTACAAAATATATGAGCATCATCTTGAGTAAAATTTCTTAATCTCATTAAACCATGTAAAGATCCTGATGATTCATTTCTATGACAAATACCAAATTCTGCGATTCTTAATGGTAAATCTCTATATGATTTTAATTTTTGTTGAAATATTTGTATATGACCAGGACAATTCATAGGTTTAATACAATATTTTCTATTTTCAGAATAAGTAGTAAAAATTGCTTCTTTATAAATCTTCCAATGCCCTGTTTCTTTCCAAATAGAAATATCAGTTATTAAAGGAGTTTTTACTTCTATATAATTATATTGATTTAATTTTAAACGCAAAAAATTTTCTAATTCACGAAAGATAATATAACCATTATTATGCCAAAAAACCATTCCTGGAGATTCATTTTGAAAATGATACAAATCTAATTTTTTCCCTATAGATCTATGATCTTTTTCTAATAATTTTTTTTTATAAAATAAATCTGATTTTTTATCTATTTTTTTTAAATTATAGTTTTGTTGCATTTTTTTTTTATAATAAAAATATTATTTAATAGTAACAAAATTTTTTTATAAAATATATAAAAAAATATTATAATAAAATTTATTTTTTATCTTCTATTGAAATTTTTTGTCCACATATAACCCTATTGTATCCTTGTATATCAAAATATTGATTAATATTTTTAAAATTTTTTATTTGAAACATTTTTTTTATAATATTCCCTTGTTTATACCCATGTTCTAATATTAACCATCCATAATTATTTAGATATTGTGATGATTGTGAAATAATATGATTTAAATCTGCTGTACCGTTATTATCAGAAATTAATGACCTATAAGGTTCGAATTTTAATTCTTTTTTGCAAAAAAGATATTTTTGAATACTTATATATGGAGGATTACTAACAATAATATCAAATTTTTGGTTTTTTAAATTACTAAACCAATTACTTTTTAAAAAAGTAATATTATAAATATTTAATTTTTTAGCATTATATTTTGCTAAATTAATTATTTTATTATTAATATCAATGGCAATAATATTTATAAAGCTATATTCAGAAGCTACTGCAATAGAAATCGCACCACTACCAGTACCTAATTCTAATATTTTTTTAGTATTATTATTGATTTTTTCTAAAATAATATTTACTAAAACTTCAGTATCTTTACGAGGTATTAAAACATAAGGAGATACATAAATTTTTAATGACCAAAATTCACAAAAACCTAATATATATGCTATAGGTTCTCCTTTAATTCTTCTCTTTAAAAATTTTTTTAATATTTTTAATTTTATGCAATTTATTTTTTTTTCATAAAAACCATAAATCCAAGATTTAGATTTTTGTAAAACAAAAGATAATAACATAACAGATTCTAATTGATATATTAATATTTTATTTTTTTTTAATAAATTAGTTGAATATTTTAGCCATTTTTTAATAATCATAAACTATTTTTTTATTGTATTTAATAATTTATTATTATTATAGTAATGTATAATAGGTTCAATTAATATGTCTAAATTTCCATTCATAATTTCATTTAATTTATAAATTGTTAAATTAATACGATGATCTGTTACTCTTTTTTGTATGAAATTATATGTTCTATTTCTATCTGAACGATCTCCTGTTCCTAGTAATATTTTTTTTTTTAATGCATGATCTTTATGTTTTTTTGCAATTTCTATTGCATTTATTCTAGCGGCTAAAACTTCTAAAGCTTTAGATTTATTTTTATGTTGAGATCTTTCATCTTGACACTCTACTACTATTCCTGTAGGAATATGAGTAATACGAATAGCTGAATCTGTTGTATTTACATGTTGTCCACCTGCTCCAGAAGATCTAAATGTATCAATTTTTAAATCTTGAGTATTTATTTCAGGAATTTCTGTTTTTAATAATTCTGGCATAACAGCAATAATACAAGTAGAAGTATGTACTCTTCCTTGTGATTCTGTTTCTGGTACTCTTTGTACTCTATGTCCCCCTGATTCAAATTTTAATTTTCCATATACTCCAATTCCCATTATTTTTAAAATAATTTCTTTGAAACCGCCATATTCACTATAATGGATATGAATAACTTCTACTTTCCATTTTTTAGATTCAGCATACCTAATATACATCCTCGAAATATTACTTACAAATATTGCTGCTTCATTACCTCCTGAACCTGATTTTATTTCTAAAAAACAATTACGATCGTCTTTTTTATTTTTATTAATAAAAAATAATTTTATTTTTTTTTCTATTTTTTTTTTTTGATTTTTAATATTATTTATATCTTCTAAAACTAGAGTATATATTTCTTTATCTTTTAATAAAGACTTACTAGATTTTAAATCTAATTTTATTTTTTTCCATTTAATAAATAATTTAATTATATTAAATAATTTTGCACGTTCAGTTGATAAATTACGTAAATAATTATAGTCATTATATGATTTATAATTACTTAATTTTTTTGTTATATAATCATATCTTTTTTTTAATGTATTAAGTTTTTTAATAATATAAGAATTCATAAATTTTATTTTATTATTTAAATAAATATACTATTTATAGTATAAATATACTTTTGTATATTATAAGTAATATAATATTATTATATAATATTAATAATTAAAATAAATTAAATAATATATTTATAATTTTTATGTAAAAATTTATTTATATTATAAATATAATTTAGTATTAAAAAAATTAATTTTATTATAAAAAATAGGTGGTTTATTTGTGTCTAATATGAAATTATTTTCAGGAAATTCTGTTATTAAATTAGCAACTAAAATTGCTAATCATTTATATATTAATCTAGGTAAAATGTTTGTAGGTCGTTTTAGTGATGGAGAAATATCTGTTAAAATAAATGAAAATGTTAGAGGAGATGATATATTTATCATTCAATCAACTTGTAATCCTACAAATGATAATTTAATTGAATTAATTATTATTATTGATGCATTTAAAAGAGCATCAGCAGGTAGAATAACTGCTGTTATTCCATATTTTGGTTATGCTAGACAAGATAGAAGAATTAGTTCTGCTAGAGTTCCTATTACTGCTAAAGTAATAGCTGATTTTTTATCTAAAGTAGGAGTTAATAGAATACTAACAGTAGATTTACATGCAGAACAAATTCAGGGATTTTTTAATATTCCTGTAGATAATGTGTTTGCTAGTCCTATATTTTTAACAGATATATTAAAATATAAATTAAATAATCCCATAATAGTTTCTCCTGATATTGGAGGAGTAGTTCGTGCAAGATCAATGGCAAAAAAATTATTTAATGGAACAGATATGGCAATAATAGATAAAAGAAGAACTAATGCTAATATAACAGAAATTATGCATATTATTGGAGATGTTAATAAACGTGATTGTATTTTAATAGATGATATTATTGATACAGGAGGAACTTTATGTAAAGCAGCTCAAGCATTAAAAAATAATGGAGCTAAAAAAGTCTTAGCTTATGTTACACATCCTATTTTTTCTGGTAATGCTGTTAAAAATATTTTTAATTCTGTAATAGATAAAATTATTGTATGTGATAGTATTCCATTAACAGAAAAAATACAAAAATTAGAAAATATTAAAGTATTATCTTTATCTCATATGCTTTCAGAATCAATAAGAAGAATTAGTAATGAAGAATCTATTTCTATAATGTTTAAGTAATAAAATAATAAATAGGAAAATATTTGAATACTTATATCAAAATGATTGTAGGATTAGGAAATAATATAGATAATAAATTTATTGGAACTCGTCATAATATAGGTTCTGATTATCTTATTAAATTATCTAAAAAATTTAACGTAAGATTTAAAAAAATAAAAAAATTTGATGGTTATGTTAGTAAAATTTATATTTTAAAATATAAAATTATTTTATTTGTTCCTAATTCTTTTATTAATATTTCAGGACAACCAATATTTATTATTGCTAATTTTTATAAAATTCATTTTAAAAATATTTTGATTATTCATGATGAATTAGATTTTCCACCAGGAATAATAAAATTTAAATATGGAGGTAGTAGTGGAGGACATAATGGATTAAATAATATTATTGAAAATTTTAATAGTAATTTTTTTTATAGATTACGTATAGGTATTGGACGTCCACATAATAAATTAAAAATAAATGATTTTGTATTAAGTAATCCTACAAAAATAGAAAAAAAAAAAATTAATTTTGCTATTAAAAATAGTATTAATGCTTTAAAAATTTTAATTAATACTAAAAATTATAATAAAGCTATAAATTATTTACATTCTAAAAATAATAGGTTTAATAAGTAATGGGACTAAAATGTGGCATTATAGGCCTACCTAATGTAGGTAAATCAACTTTATTCAATATATTAACTAATTCTAATGTAGATGCATTAAATTATCCTTTTTGTACAATAAAACCAAATATGAGTATAGTTGCTGTACCTGATGATAGATTATTTTATTTAGCTAAATTAGTTAAATCTAAAAAAATTATACAATCTACAGTTACTATTGTAGATATTGCTGGATTAATAAAAGGAGCTTCTAAAGGAAAAGGATTAGGTAATCAATTTTTACATAATATATCTGAAGTTGATGCTCTTATTCATGTAGTACGTTGTTTTAATGATGAAAATATAATAAATTTATCATACGATCCTATCGAAGATATTAATATAATAAATAATGAAATTATTCAATTTGATATTAATTTAATACATAATTTTAAAAGTAATATTTTAAAAAAAAATAATAATAAAAATTTTTGTAAATGGGAATATTTATTAAAAATTTGTTTAAATTATTTAAAAAAAGGAAAATTACTTAATTTATTAAAATTAAATTTTGAAGAAAAAAAATTTTTACAAAATTTAAAATTATTAACCATAAAACCGATGATGATTATAGCTAATTTAGGTATAAATAAAATTAAAAATCAATTTTTTTTGAAAAAAATAAATATTTTTATTAAAAAATATTTAATTTTTAAAATATGTTTAAAAACCCTTCAAAAGAAAAATAAATTATTTCCTTATTTAAAAAATAATACTAATTTAAAAAAAATAATAACCTTAAGTTTTGAATTATTAAATTTACATACTTTTTATACTATAGGAATAAAAGAAGCAAAATCTTGGAGTATTTTAAAAGGTACTACAGCATTAGAAGCTGCTAGAAAAATTCATAGTGATATTCAAAGAGGATTTATAAGGGCTAAAATAATTCATTTTCAAGATTATATTTTTTATAAAAACGAAAATAATTTAAAATTAGCAGGTAAAATTAAGATAGAAGGTAAAAAATATATTATTTTAGATGGAGATATTATATATTTTCTTTTTAAAATATAAAAAAATCTAATAAACTTAAATTTTTAAAATATTATATTTTATTATGATTAATTTATTAATAAATAAAATATTATTATATATTCATATATCTATAATAATTTATATTATAATTAAAGTTTTTATAAGATATAAAGATATAAAATCTTATATATTATGGTTTTTAATTTTATATATTTTTCCTATTATAGGAATTATTTTTTATTTTATTTTTGGAGAAATCTACTCAAGAACTCAATTTAAAAATAAAAAATCTAAAAAAATATGGTTTCGTTATAGTAAGTTATTAAAAAATTTACAAATATTTTATAAATTAAACTATAAAGATAAAAATATAAAATTTAAATCACTATTTCAATTATGTAAAAATCAACAAAATTTATTAAGTATGACTAATAATTCAATAAAATTAATAAATTCATCAATTAAATCAATTAAATTATTAATTAATGATATTAATAAGGCAAAAAAAAGTATACATATAGTTTTTTATATATGGCTACCAGGAGGATTAGTTAATAAATTTTCAAAATCTATCATAATGGCAGCAAAAAGAGGAGTTAAATGTTATATAATGCTAGATTATATTGGAAGTAGAAAATTTTTTTATAGTTCTTGGTATAATATTATGTTAAAAGTAGTAGGTATTTTTATTATTAAATCATTAAAAATTACAATTTTTAAAGCTTTTTTTTATCGTATAGATTTAAGGCAACATAAAAAAATAGTTTTAATTGATAATAAAATTGCTTATGTTGGTAGTATGAATATGATAGATGTTCAACTTTTTAAAAAAAATATTAAAACAGGAAAATGGATTGATTTAATGATTCGTATAAAAGGACCAATTGTTAATACAATAAGTATTATTTATTCATATGATTGGAAAATTGAAACAGGTAAAAATATTTTATCTATTAAACAATTAAAAAAAAATTTATTTAAATATAAAAATAAAAATAAAAATAAAAATAAAAATAATATAAATAGAATACAAGTGGTGTTTTCAGGATTAGAATTATCAAAAAAGATTATTCATAATTCTTTAATTACTGCAATATATTTATGTAAAAAAAATTTAATTATAACAACTCCATATTTTATTCCAAGTAATAATTTATTATTAGCAATTTGTATTGCTGCGAAACGTGGAGTAAATGTAAAAATTATTGTATCAAAATATAATGATTCAAATTTAATTTATTGGGCTAGTAAATTTTTTTTTTATAAATTATTAAAATCTGGTATTAAAATTTATCAATTAAAAAAAGATTTTTTACATGAAAAAAGTATTATTATAGATAAACAAATAAGTTTTATAGGTACTGTAAATTTTGATATAAGAAGTTTATATTTAAATTTTGAAATTAATTTAATCATAGATGATATTATTTTTAATAATTCTCTTTTATTTATACAAAATAAATATATTTTAAAATCTAAAAAATTAGAATATAATTTATGGATAAAAAGACCATATTGGCATAAATTAATAGAAAAATTATGTTTTTTATTTAAATATATATTATAAATATAGAATAATAAATATTTTAAGTATAAAATATATTATAATAGTAATTTTAAAAATTTTAAATTATTATGAAAATTATTTCATTTAATATTAACGGTATAAGAGCTCATATACATCAATTAAAATTAATTATAAAAATTTATAATCCTGATATTATCGGTTTACAAGAAACAAAAGTAAGTGATAAAGAATTTCCTAAGAAAAAATTATCTGAATTAGGTTATAATATTTATTTATATGGTCAACAAAAATATTATGGTGTTTGTTTACTTACTAAAATTACACCATTTAATATTAAACAAGGATTTTTAATAAATGATGATGATCAAAAAAGATTAATAATGATTGATTTAAATAGTTCTATTGGTAATATAAAAATATTAAATTGTTATTTTCCTCAAGGAAATAATAAAAATAATATTAAAAAATTTAGATATAAAATTAATTTTTTTAATAATTTATATTATTATATGAAAAAAAATTTAAATCCAAATAACCATATTATAGTTATGGGTGATATTAATGTTAGTATTTCTAATTTAGATATTGGTATAGGAGAAAAAAATTATAAAAAATGGTTAGAACAAGGAAAATGTTCTTTTTTACCAGAAGAAAGATTTTGTATTCATCAATTACTTGATTGGGGTTTATTTGATATTTGGCGTTTAAAACATCCTTTAACAAATAATAAATTTTCTTGGTTTGATTATAGAAATAAAGGATATTTTATGAATAAAGGACTAAGAATTGATAATATTTTAGTAACTAAATCATTAATTAAATATTATATTGATTCTAATATAGATTATTCTATTCGTAATTTAATTAAACCTTCAGATCATGCTCCTATTTGGGTAAATTTTAAAATTAATTAATAAATTTGTATTTTAAAAATAGGTGAAAAATGATTAAAATTTTGAATTTAATAAAAATTTTTTTTTGTTATTTATGGTCATTGATTAATTTTACTAGAATTTTAATAATAAATATAATTTTTATATTATTAATTTCTATATTATGTTATTACATATATAATATTAAACATAATAAAAATGTTAATAGAACATTTAAAAAAAATAATCAAGTATTAGAAATTAATTTTGAAGAAAATATTAATAATGATACTGTATATAAAAATAGTTTATTATTTAATTTATATAATAAATATATACAAAAAAAAAAAAATTATTCTGTATTAGATATAATTAAAACCATTAATCATGCAAAAAAAAATAAAAATATTTCTGGAATTATATTAAGATTTAATAATTTAAATATTTATGATATATCTACACTACGCTATATAGGAAAATATTTAAATAATTTTAAAAAATCAGGTAAAAAAATATATGCAATTGCAGATATATATGATCAAAATCAATATTATTTAGCTAGTTTTGCTAATAAAATTATTTTATCTCCTTATGGATATATAAAGTTACGTGGTTTTGAAATGAATAATTTTTATTATAAAAATATGTTAGAAAAATTAAAAATAAAACCTAATGTACTTAAAATAGGAGAATATAAATCAGCTGTAGAACCTTTATTAAGAAATAATATGTCTAAGCATAATAAAATAATTATGCAAAAATTAATTAATAATTTATGGAATGATTATTTAATCACCATATCAAATAATAGACACGTAAAACCAAAAGATATTTTTCCTACAGATCAAAATTTTTTAATTTCTTTAAAAAAATATCATGGAAATCTAGCATTATTTGCATTAAAAAATAAATTAATAGATAAACTTTATACTAGTTCTGAATTTGAAATAGAAATGATTAAAAAATTTGGCTGGAATAGTACAAAAGAAACATATAATAAAATCAATTTAAATGATTATATAAATATGTATAAATTAGATAATATAGAAGAAAATGGTAATATTGCAGTTATAACTGTAGATGGATTAATGCAATATGGTAAAAATACAAGCAAAATTATTACTAATGAAATACATAAAGTTTATAAAAATTCAAATATTAAAGGATTAATATTAAAAGTTAATAGTCCAGGAGGAGATATAATGGCTGCTCAAGATATTTATGATGAACTTAATTTATTAAAAAAAGTACATAAACCAATAGTAGTATTAATGGGTAGTATGGCTACATCAGGAGCATATTGGATTTCTACAGCAGCTGATTATATAATTAGTGATTCAACAACTATAACTGGTTCAATTGGTATTTTTACTGTTGTAAATAATTTTAGTAAAGTTTTAGAAAAATTAGGTATTAGTAAAGATGGAGTAAATATATCAGATAGATTTAATATTACTATGAGTACAAAATTACCATATATAGCAAAAAAAGTATTACAACTAAATATACAAAACGGTTATGAAAAATTTATTAATTTAGTATCTCAAAGAAGAAATAAACCTATAGAAGAGGTTAAAAAAATAGCTAATGGAATGATTTTTATAGGAAAAGATGCTATTAAAAACGGTTTAGTTGATGCTTTAGGTGATTTTGATTATGCAGTATTAAAAATAGCTCAATTAACAAAAATTAAAAATGTTAAATTACAATGGGAAAATATTCAAACCTTTAATTTATTAAATCTTCTTGTTAACACACATAGTTACATTATATCTGAGGTTATTAAAAATAATATAAAAATTTTTTTTAAAGAAAATTTTTTATCATTAAATAATAAAAATTATAATTTTAAAAAAACATATTCTTTATATATTATGTAAAATAATAATAACTTTATTATATATTATTAATTTTGTTTTTTGTTTTGAGGAGATAATTTAATGTCTATTAGAGTAGCTATTAATGGATTTGGAAGAATAGGTCGTATTTTTTTTCGTATTGCTCAAAAAAATAGTGAAGTTAAAATTATAGCAATAAATGATTTATTAGAAGTAAATTATATGGCTTATATGATAAAATATGATTCTACACATGGACATTTTAATGGAAAAATTAAAGTTAAAAATAATAATTTAATTATAAATGAAAATATTATACACATTTTTTCTGAATCAGATCCTAGTAAATTAAAATGGGATAATTTAAATATTGATGTTGTTATAGAATCTACTGGTATTTTTTTAACAAAAGAACTTGCTAATAAACATATTTATGCTGGTGCAAAAAAAGTTATTATTACAGCACCTCCTAAAGATAATTCTATTCCTATGTATGTAAATGGAGTTAATTTAAATAATTATAAAGGAGAAAAAATTATTTCTAATGCTTCATGTACAACTAATTGTTTAGCTCCTTTAGCTAAAATTATTAATGATAATTATATTATTGAAAATGGTTTAATGACAACTATTCATGCAGTGACTTCAACACAAAAAACTGTAGATAGTCCTTCTAGGAAAGATTGGAGAGGCGGTAGAGGAGCTTATCAAAATATTATTCCTTCAAATACTGGAGCAGCAAAAGCTGTTGGTATTGTTTTACCTGAATTAAATAATAAATTAACAGGTATTTCCTTAAGAGTACCAGTTGCTAATGTTTCTGTAGTTGATTTTACAGTTCAAGTTTTAAAAAAAACTACATTATCAAATATTTATGAAATTATTAAATTTGCTTCACATAATTATATGAAAAATATTATTGGTTATACAGAAGATGATGTAGTTTCAAGTGATTTTAATGGGTCATTATTAACATCTATATTTGATAAAAAAGCAAGTATTGCTATTAATAATAATTTTTTTAAATTAATTTCTTGGTATGATAATGAAACAGGATATTCTGCTAAAATACTAGATTTAATTTTACATATTTTTAAATAAAATTTCTAATAAGAATATTTAAAAAAAAATTATTGCTATGTATTTATTGATTAATACATAGCAGTTAAAAAAATTAATATTTTATAAAATTTTGTTAATATTTTAAAAATAATTATTAGAAAAATTTGTTTATACCTTGTCTTCCACCTAATAAATGCATATGTAAATAAAATATTGTTTGACATCCATGTTCATTACAATTAATAACAATTCTATATCCTTTTTTATCAATATTTTTTTTTTTTGCTATTTTAGATGCAATAAATAACATTCTTCCTAATATTAATTCATCATTTTTTTTAATATCATTAAGTGTTGCAATAAAATTATTAGGTATAATTAAAATATGTACCGGAGATTCAGGTTTAATATCATTAAAAGCAGTCACTAAATTATCTTGATAAATAATATTAGTAATAATTTTTCTAGATAAAATTTTTTGAAATATATTTTTTTTATTATTCATAAAACTTATTTTTTAATAATTATCTTAATTTTTACTTATCTTTTTTTATAAAATTTTCCATTTTTATTTTTAAATTATCTGATTTAGTTCCAAATACAGCTTGGATACCATTACCTGAAATAATAATTGCAGACGCTCCTAATAATTTTATTTTTTTTCTATCAACTTTATTGATATTTTTAACACTTATACGTAATCTAGTAATACAAGCATCTAAATTAGTAATATTATTACTTCCTCCAAAAGCATTCACTAATTCTTTACCATAATTTTTTGATAATATATTATTATTTTCATAAATAAAATTTTGTATTTTTTCTCTTCCAGGAGTTTGTAAATTTAACTTTTTTATTAATATTTTAAATAGACTATAGTAAATAATAGTATAAAAAATTCCTATAATAGGAAATAACCATATTTTACTCCCGTTACCACTTAAAATAATAAAATCTATTAAACCATGAGAAAAACTAGTTCCATTTCTCATTCCTAAAATAATACAAATGGGAAAAGATAATCCAGATAAAATAATATGAATAATATATAATATTGGTGCTACATACATAAATGAAAATTCTATAGGCTCAGTAATTCCTGTAAAAAAAGATGTTAATGCTGCAGATAACATTAAACTACCAATTTTTTTTTTATTTTCTTTTTTTGCTGTATGCCATATTGCTATAGCAGCTCCTGGTAATCCATACATTTTAAATAAAAAACCTCCAGCTAACTTTCCTGCAGATGGATCTCCAGCTATATATCTTGCAATATCACCATGATACATTTGTTTAGTTACTGTATTCATAAATGAACCAATTTCCATTTGAAATGGAACATTCCATATATGATGTAGACCAAAAGGTAACAATGTTCTTTCTATTATTCCATAAATACCAAATGCAAATATTGGATTTTGATATACAGCCCAATATGAAAAAATTTGTATTAATTTACCAATAGGTATCCATATTACGGATAATAATAAACCAATAAAAATAGACATTAATCCAGAAATAATAGGAACAAAACGTGTTCCAGAAAAAAAACCAAGATAATCAACTAATTGAATTTTATGAAAATGATTAAACATATAAGCAGCAATAGAGCCAGCAATAATACCACCTAAAACTCCCGTATCAGTTAAATGTTTTTGTATTATTATTTCTGGTGTAATTTTATTATGTAATAACATAGGAATTACTACTTCAACAGTTTTTGTTAAAATACCATAAGAAACAACAGCTGCTAATGCAGATGCACCATTATTTTTAGTAAATCCTAAAGCTATACCAATAGCAAATATTAAAGGCATATTTGCAAATACAGAACTACCCGTTTTTTCCATAATATTAGAAAGAATTTTAGGTAACCAATAAAAATGGGCTGATCCTATACCTAATAATATACCAGCTATAGGTAATACTGATACAGGTAACATTAAAGATTTACCAATTTTTTGCATATTAGCAAATGTATTTTTAAACATGATGAAACCTTAATTTAATTATTTTTAAAATTATTATTTATATTTATAAATTTTTTCTAAAGATAATAATAAGTTAATTAATACTAATTCATTATTAATTATATTAATTTTTATTAAAATATTACGATAATATAATATTTTTTTTATCATTAATAAAATTTTATCTAAAAAAATTAAGTTAGATATTTTATTTATAATTAAAATTTGATCTAAATTATAAAAATATTTTTTATCTATTTTTAGATGTAATTTTATTGTATCTAATAAAATTAGATATATCCAATTTAAATATAATAAAATATTTTTATTGTTTAATATATATAATAATTTCATTATATCTTTTTCTAAAGAAGATATAAAAATATTATATAAAATTTTTCTCTCTTTCCATATTATATTATTTAGTAATTTATATGCATAAATTGGAGCATTATTACATAATCGTAATGCTGTTTGTATATATATTTTTTTTAAAATTTTACCGTTTTTAAGTTTATTTTTTAACCAAGAAATACCTAATGTTTCATTAGGAGGATATATGTACCAAAATTGACATCTACTATATATTGTAGGTAATATTTCATATTTATTGTTACATTGTAAAAAAAAATAAGTATCTATAGGAGGTTCTTCTAAAATTTTTAAAATAGCATTACTAGATGATAGATTTAATTGTTTAGCATAAGGAATCCATACAATTTTACCTTTATCTTTAAAAGAAGAATTATAAATATTATTTATTAAATTTCTAATTGATTCTATACTAATAGTTTTTTGATTATTTTTACATTTAATGATATGTAAATCAGGATAATTATTTTCTTTGATTAATAAACAATTATTACAAACAGAACAACTATATAAATTATTTTTATTTATACAAAAAATCCATTTAATTATTTCATAAACTAAAGAAATAGTACCTAAACCATTTATAGAACAAAAAACAAAAGTATTATAATTTTTTTTATTTAAAAATTGATAAATTATTTTTTTATAAAAAAAATTTAACCAAGGATAAGAAGAATTATACATTTTTATATTTCTGTAAATTTTATTAGTTTTATAATTTTTTTTTTAACTAAAAATTTAACATTTTCTAAACTATTATTTGCATTAATTATTTTTATTATTTTATTTTTTTTTGCTATTTTTAAATAATAATTACGCACTCTAGAAAAAAAATTTATAGATTCATTTTCAATTCTATCTTTTTTTTTAAATTTAATTCTTTGTAGAGCTATTATAGGATCAATATCTAAATAAATAATAATATCAGGTTTTATATTATTTTTAATAAAGTTTTGTAAAAAAGTTATATATTTTTTATTTATTCCTCTTCCTCCAATTTGGTAAGCGTAAGAAGATATATCATATCTATCAGATATTATCCAGTGTGTATTAATATTAGGTCGTATAATATTATTTAATAATTGTAATCTAGAAGCATATATTAATAATAATTCTGTTTTATAAGAAAAATTTTCTTTTTTAGTAAATTTTATAATATTTCTTAATTTTTCAGCAACTGGAGTTCCTCCAGGTTCGTGAGTTAAAATAATATTTGTAATATTAAAATTTTTTAATAATTTTATTATATAATTACAAATTGTTGTTTTTCCAGATCCATCTATACCTTCTATTACAATAAATTTATGATTTTTCATTTTATGTTATTAAAATTTTATTAAAATAAATAATATTATAGTAAAATTTTTTTAAAAAAAATTATTAATTAAATAAAATAAACCAAATATTATTTAATAATTAATTTTAATTAATTATATATTTATATAATATTAATGTTATTTAAATTAATAATTATTTATATAATAATTTTAAAATATATTAAAATTTGTTATTATTTAAAATTTTTATAAAAAGATAATAATTATTATTATTAATAATAAATTATATTTTTTTAAATATTAATGATGCATTAGTACCTCCAAAACCAAAAGAATTACATAATACATATTTCATATTATTTACATCACGAGAAAAATTAGGTACAAAATCTAAATTTAAATTTTTATCAGGATGATCTAAATTAATTGTTGGTGGAATTATTTGATTTTTTAAGGATAAAACAGAATAAATAGATTCAATTGCTCCTGCTGCACCTAATAAATGGCCAGTAATAGATTTAGTAGAGCTTATAAATAATTTAGAATAATTATTTTTAAAAACTATTTTAATAGCATTTGCTTCTGCTATATCTCCTAATATAGTTGATGTACCATGAGCATTTATATATTGAATTTTTTCAGGATTAATATTTGCATCTTTTAATGCATTTAACATAGATAATTGAGCTCCTTTACCATTTATAGAAGGAGAAGTTATATGATATGCATCATTACTCATCCCAAATCCAATAATTTCAGCAAAAATATTTGCATTTCTTTTTTTTGCATGATTATATTCTTCTAAAATTAATATACCTGCTCCATCTCCGATTACAAATCCGTCTCTATCTTTATCCCAAGGTCTACTTGCTTGTTTAGGTTGATTATTTCTTTTAGATAAAACTTTCATAGCACAAAAACCTCCTAAACTTAAAGGAGTAACAGCTTTTTCTGATGCTCCAGCAATCATAATATCTGCATCATTATAAGATATAATTTTAAAAGCCATGCCAATATTATGCATTCCTGAACTACATGCTGTGCTAATTGATAAACTAGGACCAGTTAATTTATATTTTATTGAAATATTACCTGTTATCATATTCAAAATAGTTGATGGGAAAAAAAAAGGACTTATTTTTTTTAAACCTTTTCTATTTAAAATATAAGAATTTTTTTCAATTAAATTTATACCACCTAAACCAGAACCAACAGAAACACCAAATCTTGGATTATGGTTTTTATTAAATAATAAACCAGAATTTTGAATCGCCTCCTTACAAGCAACTAATCCATATTGTATAAATAAATCAATATTTTTTTTTTTATTTATAATAAAATCTTTATATTTAAAATTTTTTATTAAACCAGCAATTTTAGTTTTATATTTATTAATATTAAAAGTATCAATAATATTGATACCACTATTTCCATTTATAAGATTATACCAATTAGATTTTATTGAATTACCTATAGGAGTTATCATTCCAATACCAGTAATTACTACTCTACGTCTATACATTAATTTTTTTTTATTTAAATTATTCATATTTTATTTAAAATTATAAAATAACATAAAAATATTATTTTATTTCTTAATTTAAAATTAATTTTAATTTTTATAATCATTAATATAATTAATTGCTTCTTGAATAGAAGTAATTTTTTCAGCATCTTCATCTGAAATTTCAATATTAAATTCTTCCTCTAATGCCATTATAATTTCAATAGTTTCAAGAGAATCAGCATTTAAATCTTTTTTAAAAGAAGAAGTATTCGCAATATTATTTTTTTTAATTTCTAAAATATTAATAATAATTTTTTTTACACGTTGTGTAATAGAATTACTTGTATTCATTATATTTCCTATTAAAATTTTTTAAGATAAAATTATTAATTTTATTTTTATAAATAAAATAAAAATTATTTCATATATAAACCGCCATTAATGTGTAATGTTTCTCCTGTTATATAAGATGCTTTTTCAGAAACTAAAAAAATTGCAGCATCTGCTATTTCTTGAGGATTTCCAAAACGTTTGGATGGGATTTTTGATATTATATTATTACGATATTTTTTTTTCAATTTTAATGTCATATTAGTTTCAATATAACCAGGAGATATAATATTTACAGTAATTCCTTTATGTGCTACTTCTTGAGCTAAAGATTTACTAAATCCTATGATTCCTGCTTTTGTTGCAGCATAGTTAGCTTGTCCCTTATTACCAATAATTCCTATTATAGAGCTAATATTAATTATACGACCAAATTTTTTTTTTAACATATAATAAATAACTTCTCTACATATTTTAAAAATAGAAGTTAAATTAATTTTTAAAACATTATTCCATTGATAATCTTTCATATTTAAGACAAGTTTATCATATATTATTCCAGAATTATTAATTAGTATATCTAAACTTTTAAAATTTCTAATAACATATCTAATAAAATTATTGATAATATATGTAGAATTATTTTCTAAATTAAGAATTAAACCAATACCATTTTTACCTAAATAATTATTTATTATTTTTATTCCATTCGAATTAGTAGATGTACCAATAACATAAGCTCCATAATTAGCTAATGTATTAGCAATATTATATCCTATACCTTTACTTGCACCAGTAACTAACGCTATTTTACCATTAAGATTAATATTTATCATTTATTTATTATTAAATTTTGTATTTTTTTAATGTAACAAGAAATGATTTTAAATCATAAATTGAACTTATATTTAAATCGTTTAAAATTGGTTTTGATATTTTTTTAAGTATTTTTTTAGGAGTAAATTCAATTACATTAAATATATTTTTTTTTTTTATAAAATTTAAACATCCCACCCAATTTACAGTGGAATATAATTGTTTTACTAAATAATTTTTAATTTTTTCCGGTGATTTTTCATATTTACAATTTATATTATTAATAAATATAATTTCAGGTTTATTAAATATAATTTTATCTAAAAAATTTTTAAATTCATATATTATAGGTTTCATTAATAAACAATGTGAAGGTATATTTATATTTATAGGAACTATACGTGCACCCAAAAATTTAAATATTTTTATAGCTTTAATTATGGCTAATTTATTACCACTAATAGTAATATTTTTATATGAATTATAATTAGATATTGATATAATATTCTCTTTTTTTGAAATTTTTATACAAATATTTTCCACTATTTTTTTTTTATTCCGATAATTGTTTGCATGTAATATCCATTTTTATTATAATCATTTAAATTAGATGATAATTTATGCATTAATTTACCTCTAAATTTTACGATTTTAATTGCATCAGAAAAACTGATAATATTACTACAAACCATTGCAGTATATTCTCCTAAACTATAACCCATTACTATACTAGGTAGTATACCATTTTTTTGCAACCATAATCTATATATAGCTATAGATGCGGTTAAAATAGCTGGTTGTGTATAATAAGTTTTATTTAATTTTTGTGATGTACTATACTGAATTAAATTCCATAAATCATATTTAAGAATTTCAGATGCATAATTAAAAGTTTTTTTTATAATTTTATAATTATTATACAAAGAAGATAACATTCCTATAAATTGAATTCCTTGTCCTGGAAAGATTGCAATAAATTTTTTCATATTTTAAAACATCTAATTTTAATTAAATATAAAATTTAAATTTTTTTTAAAAATATTAATATTTAATAATATTAATTATTATTTTTAATAATAATTTGTTTTCCTCTATAAAAACCATCATCATCTATATGATGATATAAACATTTTTTACCAGTTTTTTTATCAATTAGTAAAATTTTATTATTGGATAATTTATCATGAGAACGTCTCATACCACGTCTAGATCTAGATTTTTTATGTTTTTGTACTGCCATATTTTTTTAAAATACCTCTTATATTATAAATATTTTTTCTTTATTTAATTATATTAAAAATTAATTGTATTTTAAATATTTTTTATTATATATGCAATATAATTTATTAATAATTTATTTTTGATAAACAATTATTTAATTCTTCACTTAATGGTGCATATATTTTAATTTTTTCATTGCTAATAGGATGTATAA
Organism: Enterobacteriaceae endosymbiont of Donacia semicuprea; assembly: GCF_012570535.1. Taxonomy (NCBI): domain Bacteria; kingdom Pseudomonadati; phylum Pseudomonadota; class Gammaproteobacteria; order Enterobacterales; family Enterobacteriaceae; species Enterobacteriaceae endosymbiont of Donacia semicuprea. Next base: position 79,770 of record NZ_CP046210.1, on the reverse strand, counting down.
ATTCAATGTTTTTAGCATGTAAAAATAATCTATTTAAATTATAAATTTTTTTTAATTTTTCATTAAAAGTATAATCACCATAACGTTGATCAAAAAGTATAGGATGTCCTATATGAGACATGTGTACTCTAATTTGATGTGTTCTACCAGTTAATGGTTTTATTTTTACCAACATTATATTTTTATAATTTTTAATAATTTTAAATTTAGTTTCTGAATATTTTCCCGTATATTTATTTATTTGTACTTTAATTTTTTTATTAAAATTATTTTTTAATAAATAATTTTTAATATAAATATATTTTTTTTTAAAACAATTACCTTTTACTAAAGCAATATAATTTTTAATTATTTTTTTTTCTCTTAATTGTTTTTGTAATATTTTTAACACCGATCTTTTTTTTGCCATTATTAATACTCCAGAAGTTTCTTTGTCTATTCTGTGTACTAATTCTAAAAAATAATTCTTTTTAAATAAAAATCTAAAATTTTCAATAATTCCATAATTAATACCACTACCTCCATGAACAGCAATACCAGAAGGTTTGTTTATGGCTAAAATATATTTATCTTCAAAAATTATAATTTTTTTTAAAAAATTCTTTTTTTTTAAACTTAAATTATATTTAATAGGCTTAATTTTATTAATATATATAGAAGGAATTTTTATTATGTCTTGGGATTTAATTTTAAAATTTGGTAAAATTTTTTTTGTATTAACTTTTATTTTTCCTAGTCTTAAAAGACGATAAATCCTACTTTTAGGAATATTTTTAAATTTATTAATTAAAAAATTATCTATTCTTTGTTTATCAATATTTGAAGAAACAGTTATAAATTTAGTTTTTATTATTTTATACATATAATTATAAATTAAATTAATAATTTTATTAATATAATCAAAAGTTTTAATAAAAGATAATAATATGTTATATATTTAATAGAAAATTATTATTGAATATAAAATTTTATGTTAATATTTATTTTTAATAAAAAATTTATTAAAATTTTAATAAAAAAATTAAAATATATTTAATTTAGTCATAATTAGGTATATTTTAAAAATTTTAAAAATTTTTAAAATTTATAAATAATTATAACAAAATAATTTTGCTATTTTCTAATAGTTATAATTTTAGTAAAAATAATTCACAAAATATTAAATATAATTTTTTTAATTATATTAATTTTTAATTAGTTTATAGAAAACTATATGAGTAAGTTATTATGAAAAGAATGTTAATAAATGCTACTCAACATGAAGAATTACGTGTTGCTCTAGTTGATGGACAAAAATTATATGATTTAAATATAGAAAATTTTAAACATAAGAAAAAAAAATCTAATATATATAAAGGAAAAATTACACGTGTTGAATTAAGTTTAGAAGCAGTTTTTGTAGATTATGGAGTTAATAAACATGGTTTTTTACCAATAAAAGAAATTACAGAAGAATATTTACCTAATTATGATAATCAAAATATATACAATAAAATAAATATAAAAAATTTTTTACCAATAGGTAAAGAAATTATTATACAAATTAGTAAAGAAGAAAGAGGTCATAAAGGAGCATCATTAACAACATTTATTAGTTTAGTAGGAAGTTATTTAGTTCTAATGCCAAATAAACCAAATTCAAGTGGAATATCTAAGAAAATTATTGGAGAAGATCGAAAAAAATTAAAAAAAATTTTATCATTATTACATTTACCGAATAATATGAGTTTAATAATTCGTACAGCAGGATTAGGTAAAAACATTAAAATACTTAAATTAGATTTAAAACTTAGATTAAAACATTGGGAGAAAATAAAAAAAAAATCTCAAAATAAGTCAGCTCCATTTTTAATATATCAAGAAAGTAATTTAATTGTTAGATCATTACGAGATTATTTATGTCAAGATATAAATGAAATTATAATTGATGATTTTAAAATATTAAAATTGGCAAAAAAACATATTAATATTTTAGGAAAATCTGATTTTAATCATAAAATTAAATTATATAAAGGTGATATTCCATTATTTAATTATTATCAAATAGAATCTCAAATAGAAACTGTTTTTCAAAGAAAAATACACCTTCCTTCTGGAGGTTCTATTATTATAGATACAACAGAAGCCTTAACATCAGTAGATGTAAATTCATCAAGAGCAACTAAGGGAACTGATATAGAAGAAACAGCATTGAATATTAATTTAGAAGCTGCAGATGAAATTATTAGACAATTACGTTTAAGAGATATAGGTGGTTTAATTGTAATAGATTTTATTGATATGTCTTTTTTAAAAAATCAAAAAATTATAGAAAAAAGATTATTATATAAAATACGGCAAGATAAAGCTAAAATTCAAATAAGTAATATTTCAAAATTTGGATTATTAGAAATGTCGCGCCAAAAATTATTTTCATCTTTAAAAGAATCAAGTTATTATTTATGTCCTAGATGTTTAGGTAATGGAACTATAAGAAATAAAAAATCTTTATCATTATCTATTTTAAGATTAATAGAAGAAGAATCATTTAAAAAAAATATAAAAGAAGTGTATGCAATTGTACCTGCTAAAATAGCATCTTATTTATTAAATGAAAAAAGAAAATCAGTTAATGCAATTGAAAATAGAAAAATTAGAACATTTATTATTCCTAATAATAAACTTATTATACCAAATTATTATGTATTAAGCATAAAATATAATGAAGATAAAAAAAATATTCATTATTTTATGAATAAATTTGATAGATTAAATTTAGATAATTTTTATCTTAAAAATAAATTTTTTCAAAATAATTTATTAAAAAAAAATAATATAAATACAAATTTTATTATTTATAGTAAGAAAATAATAAAAAAAAAAAATTATTTTTTTTTAAAAATATATAAATTATTTAATTTTATTAATATAAATAAATGTAAATTTTTTAATTTTTTAAAAAATTTTTCGAAAAAATTTCTTTACATAAAAAAAATTATTTTAAATTATTATAATAAATTTTTTTTATCTTACAAAAAAAATAATTTGAATAAAAATTCAGATATTTTTATAAAAAAAATAAAATTAAATAAAATAAAAAATATTATTTTTTTTCATAAAAAACAAATTTCTCCTATTATTAAATTAAAAATAACAAAAACAGAAAAAAAACTAAAAAACATAAATAATAATTTATTAATTAATAATAATCAAAATTTAAATAATTATATTAGATTAAAAAAAATTTTAAATATAAAAAATATCAATAAAATTAGTAATAATTTAAATAATCAGAAAATTAATTTATCTAAAATATCTATAAAAAATAAAATTAAATTAAATACTAATAAAAAAATAATTTTAAAAAAAAATATAATTTTTTCTAATATTAGAAATAAATATCAATCTAGAATTAAAATAGAAAATAATAATGTATTAACTAAAAAAAAAATATACAAACATTATATGTCATCAAACAATAAAAAATTACAAAATAGTTTTATAAATTGTTGTAATAATAAATTAATTAATACTTCAATTAATTTAAATAAAAATAAAGGTGCTGGTGCACATGCGGCAAAAAGATACGCCACTTCTCCTATTAAAAGATTATAATATTTTATAAAATAATTAATGAAAATTTTTAAATATTTAATTAATAAAACTTAAAATCATCCTATATATACATTACATGTATTTTATGAATTTAATAAATTAAAATTAAAAAAATTATTAAAAAAAATAAAATTAATAAAAAAGAAAAATATTATTTATATAAAATTAATTTAAAAATCAAAAAAATTATAATTTTACTAAAAAATATATTAATAAATAATTATTTAATATTTGTGTAGAAAGAATGAATTATTTGTTTAATAAATTTAAAAAAATCATTATATTGATAATTAATTTTATTATTTAAAATTTTATAAAGTTTACTCTAGTATTTTATTTAAATTTATACAATGAGTAAACTTTTTTTTTACATTATTTCTAATATTTTATTTATTGTATTTTTAGCATCACCAAATAGCATATAACTATTATCTTTATAAAATAAAGGATTATTAATTCCTGAATATCCCTTATTCATACTTCTTTTAAGAATAATTATATTATTAGCTTTCCATACTTCCAAAATAGGCATTCCAGATATTGGACTATTAATATCTTCTTGTGCAGATGGATTTACTGTATCATTAGCTCCTATCACTAATACCGTATCTGTATTAATAAAGTCTTTATTAATTTCATCCATTTCTAATACTAAATCATATGGAATATTAGCTTCTGCTAATAAAACATTCATGTGTCCAGGTAAACGTCCCGCTACTGGATGAATAGCAAATCTGACTTTAATATTTAATGAACTTAATTTTTTTACTATTTCAGAAAGTGGATATTGTGCTTGAGATACTGCTAAACCGTATCCAGGAACAATAATTACATTATTAGAACTTTTTAATATTTCTACTGTATTTCCTATAGAAATATTTTTATATTTTGGTATATTTTTATCTATAATAATATCATTATTTTCATTAATAATTTTTTTTCCTCCTCCAAGTAAAACATTAAGAAAAGATCTATTCATTCCTTTACACATTAAATATGAAAGTATAGCACCTGAAGAACCTACTAAAGCTCCAGTTATAATTAATAGATCATTAGTTAACATAAATCCTGAAGAAGCCGCTGCCCATCCTGAATAAGAATTTAACATTGATATAACTACAGGCATATCAGCTCCACCAATACTCATAATTAAATGAAATCCAAACATTAATGAAATTAAAAACATTAATCCTAATGATAAAATTTGTAATTTAATATTATGTATTTTTAAAAAAATAATCATTAATATGAATGACATTGATAATAAAAAAATATGTATTTGATTTTTATATTTAATATTTAAAACTTTTGATTTCATAAATCCAGATAATTTATTAAAAGCAATAATAGATCCTATTAAAGTAACTGAACCTATAAAAATACTAATAAATATTTCTACTAATTGAATATTAGTATTTTTATCAAAAATAATTTTATTATATATTAAAAGTAAATAATTATTAAAACCAACAAGTACTGCAGTTAACCCAACAAAACTATGTAGTATTGCAATTAACTGAGGCATTTTAGTCATATCAATTTTTTTCGATATATTAATTCCTATAATTGCTCCACAAATAATTGCTGTTATTACATAACCAATATTATTAATTCTTGATTTTAATATAGATATAATAATAGCAATAATCATACCACTAATGGCAAATAAATTACCTCTCCTAGAGGTTTCTTTTTTAGAAAGATTTGCAATACTTAATATAAATAATATTGCTGATATAGTATATGTAAATATTAATGACCTATCAGACATTTATAAATTCTCCTTAATTTTTACGAAACATTTTTAACATACGTTGAGTAATAGTTAATCCTCCAAAAATATTTATACTAGATAATAAAATTCCTAAAAAAGCAATTATAATTATAGTAAAATAATCACTACTAATTTGTAGTATAGAACCAATAATAATAATACCCGAAATTGCATTTGTTACAGACATTAAAGGTGTATGTAATTTATGACTTACATTCCATACAACATAATAACCTATAATACAGGATAATAAAAAAATTATAAAATGAGGAATTACTTCATTAGGAATATATTTTGTTATGTAATAAATAAAAAATAATCCTAAAATATATAAAAAATATTTATTTATAAAAAAACCTTTATTTTTTTTTGTAGTTAAATTTTTTTTTATATTTTTAAAATTATTTATTTTTTCTACATTTTTTTTTTTAGAAGATATAGGTGCAGGCCAAATAATTTCGCTATTATAAATAATAGTCATATTACGAATAATTTCATCTTTTAAATTAATATTAATTTTTCCAAAATTATTTCTAGATAATAAATCTAATAAATTTACTATATTTGTACCATATAATTGTGAAGCTTGTGGTGCTAATTTACTTGGTAAATTTGTATAACCTAATATTTTTATATTATTATTAGTTATAATCATTTTGTTTTTTTTTGTTAATTCACAGTTACCTCCATTTTCGATAGCAAGATCAAAAATAATACTACCTGGTTTCATTTGTTTAATCATTTCTTTTGTAATTAAAATAGGAGATTTTTTATTTTGAATAATTGCTGATGTTATAATAATATCTGTTGTACTTACTATACTATTAAAAGATTCTTGTTCTAACTGTAATTTATTTTTTGATGAAATAGTTTTATATTCATGTATATCATTATTGTCTTCTTGATTTTTTAATTCTAAAAATTCAGCACCCATACTATGAATTTGTTCTTTTACTTCTTTTCTTTTATCAAAAGCAATAACTATAGCTCCTAAACTTTTTGCGGTACCAATAGCCGATAATCCGGCTACTCCTGCTCCAATTACCATTACTTTAGCAGGAAGTATTTTTCCTGCAGCAGTTATTTGCCCATTCAAAGTTCTTCCTAATAAATAAGTTGATTCTATAATACTTCGATATCCAGATAAATTATTCATTGAACTTAAGGCATCTAAAGATTGAGCTCTTGAGATTCTAGGAATAGTATCCATTGCAAGAGTAGTTATATTTTTTAATGCTAAAATATTTAGTAATTTAGTATTTTTATAAGGCCAAATAAAACTAATTAGTATACTATTTTTTTTTATTAATTGACTTTCTTTTTCGTCAAGTGGATGAATTTTAATTATTATATTTGCATCCCAAATTTTTATATTTTTTACTATTTTTGCTCCTTCACTTATAAAATCTTTATCTTCAAAATTAGAAAGATTTCCAGCTCCATTTTCAATATATACTTCAAAACCTAATTTTATTAATTTTTTAATATTTAAAGGAGTTATTGCTATTCTTTTTTCTTTAAGAAATTTTTCTTTTGGTATTCCAATTATCATAATTAATCCTTTTCTATAAAATAAATATAATTTTATATGAAATAAAATTTATAATATTCACTAAATTTAAAAATTATCATTTATTAAAATATTTATCAATATTAATATTTTATATAAAATATATAAATTAAATTAAAATTAGTTAAAATTATTAATTATTTCCAATTATTTGTATACTAAAACCAGCGTCTAAATTAATTATCTCTCCTGTAATTCCTAAAGATAAATCAGAAGCTAAAAAAGTAGCTACATTACCAATATGGTTAATGGTAATTTTTTCTGATAAAGGACTATTTTTTTTATATAATCTTATAATATGATTAATATTTTTTATTTTTGAAGATGAGATAGTTTTTATTGGTGCCGGAGAAATACCATTAATTCTTATATTCTTATTTCCAATACTACATGCTATATAACGAATATTAGCCTCTAAAGAAGCTTTTGCTAAACCCATAATATTATAATTTGGTATAAAATTTTTTGAACCTAAATAAGTTAAAACTATAATTGAAGATTTATTATTTAATAAATGTACACATTTTTTCACCATACCTAATAAGCTATAAGAACTAATATCATGAGAAATTTGAAATGATTTACGAGAAATATTTTCAATAAAGTTATTTTTTAATGTATTATTAGGCGCAAATGCAATAGAATGTACAAAACCATCAAATTTATTCCATAATTTTGATATTTTTAAAAATAAAGATTTAATATCTTTGTCTTTTGATACATCACATTTTAAAATTGGATATTCTGTCATTTTTTGTACTAATTCTTCTATTTTATTTTTATTTTTTTCTTTTTGGTATGTAAAAATTAAATTTGCTTTATGTTTATACATTATTTTAGCTATACCATATGCAATAGATCTTTTAGTCAAAATTCCAGTAATTAAAATTTTTTTATCTAATAATAAATTCATAAATTCTACCTTAAAAATATTTATTTTATCAATAAAATTTAATAAATTTAAGAAAATAGTAAATAAAATAAATAAATTTCATAAAAAATATTTAAAAATTCGATATTTCTCACTTTTTTGATTTGTTTCACTAGACAAATTAAGTATTAATTGATGTACTTTTAAGTGACACAATTTTAGTGTCTATTTTTATTTAAAGGTAATAATTGATGTCCAAGATTAAAGGTAACGTTAAGTGGTTTAATGAATCTAAAGGCTTTGGTTTCATTACTCCTGAAGATGGTAGTAAGGATGTTTTTGTACATTTTTCTGCAATTCAAAGTAGTGGTTTTAAAACATTAACCGAAGGCCAAAGAGTAGAATTTGAAATTACTAACGGAGCCAAAGGACCTTCTGCTGCTAATGTTGTTGCACTCTAAGTTTATTTATTAGCAAAAAAAAGGTTTAATATATTTATTGCCTCTGATAGAATTAAAATTTTATATTTAACTATTTATATTATAGTAAAATTAAAAATAATATTTTAAATAATTTTTCAGAGGCAATTTTTATATATTATAATTTTAATTAGAATAATTTTTTTGTGCATTATAAGAAGAACGTATAAAAGGACCACATATTACTTTTTTAAAACCAATTTTGATTGCTTCTTCTTTAATTTGAGTAAATTCTTTTAAACTATAATATTTATATACAGGTAAATGATTTTTGCTAGGTTGCAAATATTGTCCTATAGTTAAAATATCAACTCCATTAAATTTTAAATCTTCTATAGTAGTAAATAATTCTGTATTTGTTTCTCCTAATCCAACTATTAAACCTGATTTAGTTAAAATATTGGGAAATAAATTTTTAAATTTATTTAATAATATTAATGATTTATGATATTTTCCAGAAGGTCTTATTTTGTAATACAAATTTTTTACTGTTTCTATATTATGATTAAAAACATCAGGTAAAGAAAAACTTAATATATTAAGAGCTTTTTCAATACAATTTTTAAAATCCGGGACTAAAATTTCTATTTTAATATTAAAATTTTTTTTACGTATCTTTTTTATACAATTAACAAATTGTTTAGCTCCTCCATCATGTAAATCATCTCGATTAACAGAAGTAATAACAACATATTTAAGTTTCATTTGAAAAATAATATTTGCTAAATTAGATGCTTCTTTTTTAGAATCTTTTATTATAGGTCTACCATGAATTACATCACAATATGGACAATTTCTAGTACATATATTTCCTAAAATCATGAATGTTACTTGTCCTTTTCCAAAACATTCCATTAAATTAGGACAAGATGCTTCTTCACAAACTGAATATAATTTATTTTTTTTCAAAATAGATTTAATTTTTTGAACTTTATTAATATTATTTAATGGAAGTTTAATTTTTATCCAATTAGGTTTTTTAAAAATTTTTTTTTTCATATTTTTATAAAAAGTTATTTTTTTAAATAAATAATTTAATATTATAAATAAAATTTTTTTAAAAAAACTATTATAATTAAAATTAATTACTATAATTATCTATTAATAAAATAAATTCTTTTATTAATAATTTTTTAATTCTGAAAATTTTTATATTTGAAATAAAATTTTTTAATTGAGTCATTTTTAATTTTTTAAAACCACATGGTTTAATATATTTAAAAGGTAATAAATTCATATTTATATTAAATGCTATTCCATGTGTAGAACATCCTTTTGAAATTTTAATTCCTATAGATGCTATTTTTTTATTATTAATATATACACCAGGATTATGATGATAATCATCAGTCATTATTCCAAAATATAATAAAATATTTTTAATTGTTTTTTCTAAAATAAATATTAAATTTTTAATATTTATTTTTCTTCTTCTTAAATCAATTAAAATATACATAATTTGTTGTCCTGGAGCATGATATGTAATTTTTCCTCCCCTATCAGTATTAAATATTGGTATATTATGATTATAATATAAAATATTTGAAATATTATATGTTTTACCTTGTGTAAATACAGGAATATGCTCAACTAACCATATTTCATCTAATGTACTATTAGATCTTTTTAAATTAAAATTCTTCATTTTTTTATAAGTTATATACCAAGGTTCTATTCCTAAATCTCGTATGATAAAATTTTTTTTGTACATAAATATTTATTAAATACTATTTTTATTGATGAATCCATTTACTTATTAATAATCTGATATAGTCCAATAAACAAACAAAAATATTTCCTTTTGAAATATTTTCTAAGGCTACTAATGGATATTTTGCAATTATATGATTATTAATTATAAAAGTCATACTACCTAATATTTGATTTTTATATATTGGTGCTAATATTTTATTATTTTTAATATGATATATAATTTTTATTTTTTTTTCTTGATTTTTAAAAATTGTTAAATAAACATTATTTTTAATACCTATTCTTACAGAACTATATTTACCATATAAAATAGGAATAGATGCAATTTTTTGATATTTTTTTATAGGATTAATTGTACGAAAAGTTTCAAAACCCCAATTTAATAATTTTTTACTATTTTTTCTTCTATCTTGTTCTGTTTTATCACCTAAAATAACAACAATTAATCTCATATTATTTTTTGTTGCAGAAGCTATAATATTATAACCAGCATTTTCAGTATGCCCCGTTTTAATACCATCTACATTTAGAGAATTATCCCATAATAATAAATTACGATTTTTTTGAAAAATGTGATTAAATGTAAAACTTTTCTGTTTATATATAGAATATTCATAGGGAAAATCACGAATTAATGCTTTTCCCATAATAGCTATATCTTTTGCTGTAGTATATTGTCCAGGTTTATCTAATCCATGGACATTTTTAAAACAAGTATTTTTTAATCCTATTTTTTTTGCATAAAAATTCATTAAATCTACAAATTTTTCTTGATTTCCAGATATATATTCTGCTATAGCGACACAAGCATCATTACCTGATTGTAAAATAATTCCTTTTATTAAATTCTCTACAGAAATATGATCTCCAATTTTTAAAAACATTAATGATGATCCATTAAATTCTTCATTACCTGTTGCCCAAGCATTTTGGCTAATAATAACAACATCATGACGATGTATATTTCCTTTTGCTATAGCTTTAGCTATTACATAGCTAGTCATAATTTTTGCAAGACTAGCTGGTTTTTGCAGTTCATCACTATTTTTTTCTGTTAAAATAACTCCCGTATTATAATCTATTAAAATATATGATTTAGCATTAATATCAGGTTCTGATGAAATATTAAATATATTTTCATGTGCATATACTATTGTTGAGTATATTATAAATATAGTAGTAATAATTAATTTTATGATTTGATTAATTTTTTTATTAGTTTTTTCACATATTTTCATTATATTTTACTCATATACAAGTATATATTATATTTTTTATAATAAGATTATTAAATAATGATTTAAATTATATTTATTAAAAATATTATTTTATATAATTTTAAAAGAAATGTAACTAAAATTTTAGTAAAATAAAATTATTAAAAATAATATTTATATAGGTATACATAAAATTATGATAAAGATTGAATCTAAAAAAAAATATAAATTTGCACTAGGAGTAGAATATAATGGTAAAAATTATCATGGATGGCAAAAACAAAAAATATACTATAAAAAAACTATACAAGAATATGTTGAAAATGCTATTTCAAAAATTGCTAATCATAATATTAAAATTATTTGTGCAGGTAGAACTGATATAGGTGTTCATAGTTTAGGACAGGTTATTCATTTTGAAACCAGTAGTTTTAGAAAAAAAAAATCTTGGATTTTAGGTATAAATAGTTTATTACCTAAAGATATAGTTATAAATTGGATAATATCAGTAAAAAAAGAATTTCATGCAAGATTTAGTGCATTATCACGTAGATATTTTTATATTATATATAATAATTTATATAGATCAGCTATTTTTAATAGTTTAGTTACTTCATATAAATATAATTTAAATATTATAAAAATGAAAAATGCAATAAAATATTTATTAGGTGAACATGATTTAACTTCCTTTAAATCTGGTAAAAAATTAAATCAGTCTTCTTTTCGAAAGATTATTAATTGTGATATTCAAAAATATGGAAATTATATATTAATTGATATAAAAGCTAATGCTTTTTTATATCATATGGTCAGAAATATTGTAGGAAGCCTATTAGAAATAGGACTTGAAAAAAAGGAAGAAAATTGGTTATTAGAACTAATAACTATCAAAGATAGGACTAAAGCTGCTGCAACAGTTAAACCAGATGGATTATTTTTAGTAGAAGTTGAATATCCAAAACATTTTTGTATTCCTTATTATAATTGGAATTCATATTTTTTTTTAAAAAAAATAATTTAATTATTAATTTAATTTAATTAAATTAATATACTTAAGTATTACAAAATATAAATTTTATAATAAATAATGAATATTATTTTAAATAATGTAAAGAATATAGAATTTTTTTATAATATAATTTTTTATTTTAAAAATTAAAAATTATTTTAATTTTTAAAAATTTTTATATTATTTTAAATATTAAAAAGATAAAATAACTTAATTAAAATTTTAAATACATAAAAAAATATGCTTATAATTGATTATTTATTTATATTAATAATAATATTTTCTTCATTATATAGTTTTTTTAGAGGATTTATAAAAGAAATTTTAACAACATTAATTTGGTGTATATCATTTTATTTATCTAAAAAATATTTTCATTATTTATTTTATATAAAAAATACAGTAATTAATAATTTATATTTTCAAAAAATTTTTTTATTACTTATTTCATTTATATTATCCCTATCATTAGGGTATATAATTAATAATTATATAAATAAAAAAATAAAATATTTTAATTTAAGTATTTTTAATAAAATATTAGGATTATTTTTTGGTTTTTTTAAAGGATATTTTATTGTTTTATTTTCTTTGTATTTTTTAAATCATTTTGATAAAAATTTATATAATTATATTCTACTTGAACAAAAATCATTAGTATTTATTTATTTTCATAATTTATTATATAAATATAATTATTTTTTATAAAAAATTTTATACCCAGAGCGGGAATTGAACCCGCACAGCAATAACATGCCGAGGGATTTTAAGTCCCTTGTGTCTACCAATTCCACCACCTGGGTAAAATATAAAATAAATAATTTAGGCGCATCCCGGAATTGAACCGAAATAAAAGGATTTGCAATCCTCTGCATAACCACTCTGCCAATGCGCCATATTTTATTTATAATAACTGATATTAAAAATTATGTATATAATATTTTTATTTTTATTTAAAAATTTTCATATAAAAATATATATTTATTATATATATAATTTTATTATTTTTTATATATAATAAAAATAATAGATTAATAATTAATTATATAATACTTATTTTAGGAATACATATGTTAAACAAATTAGTATTTGTTATTAATTGTGGTAGTTCTTCTTTAAAATTTTCAGTTATAAATCCTTTAAAAAAGGAAATATTATTTTTTGGTTTAGCTGAACATTTTCATAATAAAAATTCTTATATTAAATGGAATATTAACAATAATAAACAAAAAATAAAATTTAATTCAAAAACAAATCATAAGATAGTATTAAACTACTTAGTAGAAAAAATTTTAAAAAAAAATTTATTTTTATATAAAAATATTATAGCAGTAGGACATCGTATAGTACATGGAGGAGAAAAATTTACAAATTCTGTAATAATTAATAAAAAAGTTATTAAAGCTATAGAAGAAGCATCAGTTTTTGCTCCCTTACATAATCCTATTCAATTAATAGGTATTAAAGAGATAATAAAAATATTACCTAAATTAAAAAATAAACAGGTTGCCGTATTTGATACAGCTTTTCATCAAACAATACCTGAAACATCATATTTATATGCTTTACCTATAAAATTTTATAAAAAATATAAAATACGTCGTTATGGAGCTCATGGTACAAGTCATAAATATGTATCTACAATAGCGGCTAAAATGTTAAATATACCTTTTAATATATTTAATTGTATTTCATGTCATTTAGGTAATGGATCTTCTGTTACTGTTATAAATAAAGGTAAAAGTTTTGATACTTCTATGGGTTTAACACCTTTAGAAGGTTTAGTAATGGGCACAAGATGTGGTAATATTGATCCTGCTATTATTTTTTATATGAATAAGCAATTAAATATTAAAATAGATGAAATTTACAAAATTTTAACTGAAAAATCAGGTATGTTAGGTTTAACAAATATAACTAGTGATTTTAGATATATTGAAGATAATTATTTAAAAAATGTAGAAATAAAAAAAGCTACTAAAATATTTGTACATTATTTAGCTAAATATATAGCATCATATAGTATTTTAATAAAAAATAAAATTCATGCAATTATTTTTACAGGAGGTATAGGAGAAAATAGTATTTTAATTAGAGAAAAAACAATAAAAAAATTAAAAATTTTAAATTTTTTTTTAGATAAAAAATTAAATAATGAAATAATACATGGTAAATCTGGTTTAATTAGTACTATAGATAGTATTCCAATATTAGTTATACCTACAAATGAAGAACTTATGATAGCGCATGATACATTTAAAATTATTAATAATCAATCAAATTTATAAAATTAAAAGGTAAATAATTATGTTAAAAAAAGTAATTATGTCTATACCAGTAAATGTTGATATACATTTTTTTACTAGTATAAATTTAGGATTATTAAATAATATAAAAAATAAAAAATTAAAATGTAAATTTTTTAAACCGATTACTCAAATAGAAAATTATAATTTTAATTATACGAATTTTATTTTAAAAAAATATTATCCTAATATTAAATTAATAAATTCTTTAAAAATAAATGATATTAATTTATTTAATAAAACTATTGAATATGATAATATTATAAATAATATAATAAAAAAATATTATGAAAATATAGATGATACGGATATTTTTTTTATAGAAGGTATTAATTCCATATATATGGAACGATTATTATTTAAATTCAATTGTGATATAGCAAATATTTTTAATGCAGAAATAATATTTGTTACATCTATAAATTTAAAAAATGAAACTTTAGAAAAAGTTAAATCTAATATTAATATTTTATTTAAAAAAAAAATATTTAATTTTGACATAAAAAAAGTTTATTTCTTTATTAAAGAAGTACATAATAATCAAAATCATAATCCTTTTTTTTATAATTTAAATATATTTGAAGATAAATTAGAAAATATAAAAAATATTAAAAATAATAATTCATTAATTTTATTTAAAAATAATATAATAGTTGTTCCATGGTTAAAAAATTTTATATTTGGAATTAATTTAAAAGATATTTGTAATTATTTAAATTGTAAAATAATTAATATTATATATAATAGAATTAAATATATTTTATTTTTTAATAAATTTTTTTTTATAAAACAAAAAATTTTTATTAAATCTTTATTAATTATTTCTATAAATGATATAGAGAGTATAAAAAAAATATATCAAGTAATATCTAAAAATATTTTTTGTAATAGTATATTATTTACTGATTTTATCACAAATAATAAAGTTGAATGTATTAATTATTTTTTTTCAAAAATTATAAAAATTGCTAAATCTAATAATATAACTATTTTATATACAAAAAATAATATTTATAAAATATATTCAAAATTACATCATATTTATAAATATATCTTTCCAATTTATGATAATCAATTAATATCTAACATTATTAAATATGTTTCATCATATATTCCTGAAAAAATTTTTTCTAAAAAATATGTAAATTATAAATTTTATATTTCTCCATATATTTTTAAATATAATTTAATAGAAAAAGCACAAAAGTTAAAAAAAACAATTTTATTACCAGAAGGTGATGAAATACGCACTCTTCAAGCTGCTTCGATATGTTATCAAAAAAATATAGCTAATTGTATTCTTTTAGGAAAAATTAAAAAAATTCATAAGATAGCTAAAATGAATAATATAAATTTAAATAATATTAATGTAATTGATCCTGATTTTATTAGAAATAATTATATAGAAAAATTAATGTATATAAGAAAACATAAATTACTTAGTCAAGAAAAAGCAATAGAATTATTAAAAGATAATATGATTTTATCTACTATGATGTTAAAACAAAAAGAAGTAGATGGCATAGTTTCCGGAGCTAATACAACAACTGCTAATACTATTAGACCTGCATTACAAATTATTAAAAATCTACCAAGATTTTCTATAATTTCATCAATATTTATAATGTTATTACCCAAAAATATATTAATATATGGTGATTGTGCTATTAATCCTAATCCTAATTATAAACAATTAGCAGAAATTGCAGTACAATCTTGGGAAACTAGTAAATTATTTAGTATAATAAATCCTAAAATAGCAATGATTTCATATTCTACTGGTACCTCTAGTAAAGGTATAGAAGTAGAAAAAGTATATAAAGCAACTAAATTAGTAAAAAATAAATTTCCTAAATTAATGATAGATGGTCCTTTACAATATGATGCAGCTGTAGTAGAAAATATTGGAAAATATAAATCTCCAAATTCTTTGGTTGCTGGTAATGCTAACATTATTATTTTTCCAGATCTTAATACTGGTAATACTACTTATAAAGCTGTACAAAAAACATCTAATATTGTTTCTATAGGTCCTATATTACAGGGTATTAATCAACCTATAAATGATCTTTCAAGAGGATCTTCAATTGAAGATATAATTTATACAATAGCAGCAACAGTTATACAAACACAATTAAAAAATTAAATATAATTTGTTTTTATTTATATATCATTTATATAATATCTTTTTTGAAATTTTAATTTATTATTAAATTCACAAATAATAGGCCTACCAGTAGGTAAGTTTAAATTAATAATATCTTTATCACTAATATTTTCTATATATTTAATAAAAGCTCTTAATGAATTTCCATGTGCAACAATAATAATACGTTCACCATTCATAATTTTATGTAAAATATTATTTTTCCATATATAAACTACTCTTTCTAAAGTTTTAGATAAACTTTCTGATAAAGGTAATTGATGATCATCCAATTTTGCATATTTAGAATCAAATCTTTCCCATTTAGGATCTTCTATTGATAATAATGGTGGTTTAGTTGTGAAACTACGACGCCATTTTTGAACTTGTATTTTTCCGAATTTTTTTAAAATTTGTTTTTTATTCATTCCTTGTAAAGATCCATAATGTCTTTCATTTAATCTCCATGTTTTTTTTACAGGAATCCATAATTGATCTAATTCTTTTAAAACAAACCATAAAGTATGTATTGCTCTTTTTAAAACAGAAGTATAAGCGTAATCAAATTTAAAATTAAAATTTTTTAATATTTTTCCTGCTTGTATTGCTTCAATTTTTCCTTCTTTTGATAATTCAATATCACGCCAACCAGTAAACAAATTTTTTTTATTCCATTTACTTTGTCCATGACGTAATAATACTAATTTTATATTAGGCATAAATTTTGATCCTTTTAAAAAATTTATATTTTTATATTAAATGTCAAATGAAGAACCACAACTGCATGTATTTTTCATATGTGAATTTTTAATAATGAATTTAGATTCTTCGATATTTTCAATATAATCAATTATACTTCCATATAAATATTGAATACTTATTTTATCTATTAAAATATTTATTCCAAATATATTTATAACAACATCATTTTTTCTTATATTTTTATCTAATGTAAAATCATATTTAAAACCACTACATCCTCCTCCTATAATAAATACTCTAAAATTAATATTTTTATAACATAATTTTTTTATTTTTTTAGCTGCTGTTTTTGTTAAAATAATAGATTCATTAATTGATTTATTTTTTATCATTTTAATTGTAAAAATTAATAATAATATTAAGTAATATTTATAATTTTATTATATAATTTAGATTTATAACGAGATGCTTTATTTTTATGAATTAATCCTTTGTGTACTTGTCTATCTAAAATAGATTGTGTTATTTTAAATATTTTTTTTGATAATTCTATATTTTTACTAGATATAGCATTATTAACTTTTTTAATAAATGTACGTAACATAGATCGATAATTTAAATTATATTTTCTTTTTTGTTCTGCTTTTAAAATTCTTTTTTTAGATGATTTTGTATTTGCCATATAAATAATCCTTCAAATTTTATAAATTTAATTATTAATATTTTATAAAAATTAAATATTTACATAAAATATTATTATATATAATATCTCTATATAAATAAAATTAATTTTATATTTATTAATTTTTTATTAAATAAAAATTATATTATTTATTTTATTAAAATAAAAAATACTAAAATATAATTTTTTAAAAACTTAAATATCTAAGATGATTAGAATGAAAAATCAATTTAATTTAAATTTACCAAAAACAAAATTTCCAATGAAAGCTAATTTAATAGTAAATGAATTAGTTATATTAAAACAATGGACAAAAGATAATTTATATAAATTAATATTAAAAAGTAAAAAAAATAAAAAAAAATTTATTTTACATGATGGTCCTCCATATGCTAATGGAAATATCCATATTGGACACGCTTTTAATAAAATATTAAAAGATATTATTATTAAATCTAAAAACATGGACGGATATTATACCATATTTATACCTGGATGGGATTGTCATGGATTACCAATCGAACAAAAAGTAGAAGAAATCTTTAAAAATAAAAAAATTTCTAAAAAAATATTTAGAATTGAATGTAGAAATTATGCTTTAAAACAAATTAAACAACAAAAAAAAGATTTTATTAGATTAGGAATAATTGCAGATTGGAATAATCCATATTTAACTATGGATTTTAAAACTGAAGCAAATATTGTTCGTACTTTAGGTCAATTAATACAAAATAAACATATATATAAGGGGAAAAAACCTGTATATTGGTGTACAAAATGTCTTTCTTCATTAGCAGAGGCTGAAGTTGATTATATTAGTAAAAAATCGTTAACATTTTATATCAAATTTAAAATTATAAATACAGACTTTTTAAATAAGATTATAAATATAAAAAAAAAATATTCTGATATTTCATTTTTAATATGGACAACCACACCATGGACTATACCAGCTAATAAAGCTATTGCTTTAAATCCTAAAATTTATTATCAATTTATAAAAATTAATGAAAATATTATTATAATAGCAAAAGATTTAGTTAATATTATTATGTTAAAAATTAAAATTAAAGATTGGGAAATTATAGGAGAAATTAAAGGTAAACATTTTAATAAAAACTATATTAAAATTAAAAATCCTATTAATAATCAAATTTCATCTTTAATTATTAGTAATAATGTATCTAAAAAATCTGGGACTGGTATTGTACATATGGCTCCTAATCATGGATTAGAAGATTATAATATATGTAATAAAGAAAATATAAAATGTTTAGATAAAAATATTATTGATAAAAAAGGTTTTTTCAGAAAAAATATACACCCTAAATTAGATAAAAAAAATATTTTTTCTTCAGAAAAAATAATTAAAATAATTTTAGAAAAAAAAAATGCATTATTTCTATCAGAAAATTATATACATCAATATCCATATTGTTGGCGTCATAAGATACCAATAATATATGTTTCTACAACACAATGGTTTATTAGTATGGATAGAAATAATATTAGAAAATTAGCTAAAAAATTAATAAAAAAAATAAAATGGATTCCTAATTGGGGTTTTAATAGAATGTTTAATATGTTAGAAAAAAGACCTGATTGGTGCATATCTAGACAAAGAATTTGGGGGATCCCAATTCCTTTATTTATTAATAAAAAAACAAAAAAAATACATATTAATTCTATAGAATTTATAGAAAAAATAGCATGTATGATAGAAAAAAATGGAATACAAGAATGGTGGGATTTAGATATTAAAAAATTTTTAGGTAAAGATGCAATTTTTTACGAAAAAATTACTGATATTTTAGATGTTTGGTTCGATTCTGGTTCTACTTATAATGTAATTATTAAAAAAATACATGAATTATATAAAAAACAAGTTGATATATATTTAGAAGGCACAGATCAATATAGAGGCTGGTTTATTTCTTCTTTAATTATTTCAACAGCTATAGATAAAATTTCTCCTTATAAAACAGTTATTAGTCATGGATTTACTGTTGATGATAAAGGGAAAAAAATGTCTAAATCTTCAGGAAATATTATTAAACCACAAAATATAGTTAATATTTTAGGTAGTGATATTTTAAGATTATGGGTGGCATCTACCGATTATTATAATGAAGTAAATATTTCTAAAAATATATTACAAAAAATTACAGAAATTTATAGACGTATTCGTAATACTGCAAGATTTTTATTATCTAATTTATATGATTTTATGCCTGAAAAAGATATAATAAAAGAAAAAAAAATGTTAATTTTAGATAAATGGATTATTCATAAAACTAAAATGGTTCAAAAAAAAATTATTTATTTTTATAAAAATTATAATATACAAAATGTTATTCAAGAAATTATGCAATTTTGTTCTATAGATTTAGGATCTATATATTTAGATCTTATTAAAGATAGACAATATACATTTAAAAAAAAAAGTATAGAAAGATTAAGTTGTCAAACAGCTCTATATATGATTATTGAATCATTAGTTAGATGGATAGCACCAATATTATCTTTTACAGCACATGAAATTTGGAATTATATACCTGGATTACGAAATAAATATGTTTTTACAGAAGAATGGTATTCTAAATTATTTTACTTATCAAAAAAATCTATAATGAATCATGAATATTGGAATGATATTTTTCTTTTTAAGAATGAAATAAATAAAATTATTGAATATGCTAGAAATAAAAAAATTATAAAAAGTTCTTTAGAAGCTAACATAACTGTATATGTAAATCATCATATATATGAAAAATTAATATTATTAGGTACAGAATTACGTTTTTTATTATTAGTTTCTAAAATTATTTATTTTAAATATATAAAAAATTTTAGTAAAAAATTAATAAAAAAATTTAAAATTATAAAATCTAGATATTTAAAATGTAAAAGATGTTGGTATTATACAAAAAATACTATGAATGATATTTGTGATCGTTGTAAATTAAATACATTAGGAAATGGTGAAAAACGTTTATTTATTTAATAATTTTTTTAAAAAAAATAATTTATTAAATCTATTTAACATAATCTTATTAGTTAGTATAGATATTATTAGTAAAAATTATATTGTTAAATATATAAAATTATACGATAGTTATTATGTTAACTCTTATTTAAATTTTACTTATTTAAAAAATTATGGAATAATTTTTGGTTTTTTTAGTAAAAATTACTTTCATAATATTTTACTAATAATAAATATTATTATTTTAAGTATAATTTTTTTTTTTATAAAATATAAATATAATATATTATCCTATAATTTTATAATTAGTGGAATATTAGGTAATTTAATTAATAGAATTAATTATGGTTTTGTAATAGATTTTATAGATTTACATATTTATCATTATCATTTACCAATTTTTAATATTGCAGATATTTTAATATTTATTGGTATATTTATTTTAATAATTAATTATTATATATTATAAATAATAAAATAATATAATAGGTTTTTTATTATGAAAAATAATCAAATTCGTTTAGCAATAGCCGGTATTAATGGACGTATGGGAAAAAATATATTAACAGTATTAAATACTGAAAATGAAAATAATATTTTATTAAATTGTATTTTAGAAAAAAAAAAAAAAATATTAAATAATTTAGATAAAATTTTATATAAATCTCATTTATTAAAAATAAATTATAACATAATAGATGTTATTGATAAGTTTGATGTTTTAATAGATTTCACGAATCCATTTTCAACAATGGAAAATATTAATATATGTAAAAAATATAATAAAAAAATTGTTATTGGAACAACAGGTTTTACTAAAGAACAAAAAATAATAATAACAAAAATATCAAAAAAAATAGCTGTTATTTTATCTTCTAATTTTAGTCAAGGAATTAATATATTATTTAAAATAATAGAAAATATAACTAAAATTTTTTGTAAAAATAAACAAAAAAATTTAGATATAGATATAATTGAAAAACATCATAAAAATAAAATAGATTTTCCATCTGGTACTGCTTTATCTATTGGTGATATTATTTTAAAAATTTTCAAAAAAAATAATATTGTAAAAAAAATTAATTTTCATTCTATCAGAGCAGCTGATTTATATGGAGAACATAACATTTTATTTTCTTTTATAGGAGAACAAATAGAATTAACACATAAAGTATCAAATAGAATCTCTTTTGCCAAAGGTGCTATACAAGCAGCTATTTGGATAAGTAATAAAAATAAAGGTATATATAGTATGCATGATGTCTTGGGAATATAATTTTATTATAAATAAAAAAATATATTTATATAAATATATAATTTTTTATTGAATAAATAAAAAATCTATATGATATATTTTAGTAATTTTATAAGGATGATATTGAATATCTATAATTTTTACTTCAAAAATTTTATTTTTTTCATTTATTAATTTATATTTTTTTTCAAAAAAATTTTTTAAATTAATATTAATCATTTCATTATTATGAATAATAATAGGTATTTCTTTTATTTTTTTACTATAAATAATAGCAGGAAATTTATTATTAATTCGTAATTTTCTATTAAATTTTTTTCCTATATTTTTTCTGTTACAAAATCGGATATTATGCATATCTTATATCTCTTTTTATAATTCATTAATTTTATATTAATATAATTTTTTAGCTGTTTCTAATAAATCTTTTTTAAAAATTTTTTTCATATTTAAAATAGCATCAATAATATCATGATGAACCATTTTATCATTTTGTACTCCTATACATCTACCTCCATAACCTTTAAATAATAATTCAACTGAATAATTACCCATGCGAGATGCTAAAATACGATCAAACGCAACTGGAGAACCACCCCTTTGTATATGTCCTAAAACTGTAGTTCTAGTTTCACGTTTAATTTTAGTTTCAATATATTTAGCTAATTTATTAATATCACAAATAAATTCTGTAATCAATACTATTGCATGTTTTTTCCCTCTTGCTATACCTAATTTTATTTCTTCTACTAAATCATTTTGATTATAATCAATTTCTGGTAAAACAATAAATTCACAACCTCCAGCAATTGCTGCTGATAAAGTTAAATCTCCACATTTTCTTCCCATAATTTCTACAATAGATATTCTTTGATGTGAAGTAGATGTATCTCTTAATCGATCAATAGCCTGTACAATAGTTTCTAATGCAGTAAAATAACCTATGCTATAATCAGTTCCTACTACATCATTATCAATAGTTCCTGGAATACCTATACATGGAAATCCCATTTCTGTTAATAATTTTGCGCCCATATATGTTCCATCACCTCCTATTACAACTAATGCATTAATACCATTTTTTTTCATATTATTTATAGCAATAGAACGTATTTTTTTATCTTTAAATTTTGGAAAACGAGCTGAACCTAAAAAAGTTCCTCCTCTATTTATAATATCAGAAACGCTATGTCTATTTAATTTTATTATACTATTATTATATAAACCTAAATAACCATTACATATACCATAAACTTCAATATTATTTCCTATTGCTGTTCTAACAATACCTCTGATAGCAGCATTCATTCCTGGAGAATCTCCTCCACTTGTAAGAACTCCAATTTTCTGAATCATATTATGATACCTCAATAATATATAATTATATAAATATTAATTATTTTTTAAAAAAACCTTTATATTTTTTAGATACAATAGAATATGGATCTTGATGAATAATTATATCTGAATAAGGAAATTTTTTATTTAAAGCATTCTCTATTTTTTTTGAAATTGAATGTGATTCTAATAGAGGTAGATTATCTTCTAAAACTAAATGAAGTTGTATAAAACGAGTAGGACCAGATTGTCTTGTTTTTAATTGATGTGCTCCCATAACTTTAGGCCAAGAAGTTATTATATCTATAATTATTTTTTTTTCATTATCCGGTAAAGATTTATCTAATAAAGATTGTATAGCTTTATATCCTACTTTAAATGAATTAAAAAAAATAAATAAACTTATAATTAATGCTATTAAGGAATCTGCTTGTTTTACATTAAAAAAATTTAAAATTAATGCTAATAAAATAGCACTGTTAATTAAAATATCTGATTCATAATGAATCATATCAGCATGCGTAGCTTGACTATTTGTTCTTTTAATTACTTTTTTTTGAAAAATAACTAAAATTAAAGTTAAAAAAAATGAAATAATTATAACTAATATACCTATAATTGGATAATATAATTGTGTAGGATGAGATATATATTTTAAACTATTTAAAAATAAAAAAATAGCTGTTATGCAAATAAATATACTTTGTGCTAATGCAGATAATGATTCAGCTTTACCATGTCCAAATGTATGTTCTAAATCTGCTGGTTGTAAAGAATAGTATATAATTAATAAATTAATTGTTGAAGATGTAATATCTACTAAAGAGTCTATACAAGCAGCTAACATACTTATTGATTTTGTTTGCCACCAAGCTAATAATTTTAAAATTAATAATGTTAAAGATAATAATATTGCTAAATTTGTTGCTTTTGTTATTAATTTATTATATTCATTTTCACTTTTTTTAAAAGATATTTTTTGAGAAATATTATTCATATTTATATTTAATTCCTATTAAAATTTTATAACTTATTATAAATAAACATTTTTTATTCTTTAAGAATAATAGATTACTTTAACATTAATTTTTTTTCTATAAAAAATATGTTAAATTTTAATTTATATTTTTTTATAAAAAATTATATATATAATAATTAAATTATTTTTATAATTTTAAATTGATTTAAAAAAATGAAAAAATTAAATGAAAAAACATTTCAAGGAATGATTTTTATTTTACAAAATTATTGGTCACAACAAGGTTGTAATATAATACAACCTATTGATACAGAAGTTGGAGCAGCAACATCACATCCTATGACATGTCTATATGCAATAGGGAAAAAACCTGCAAAAATTGCTTATATACAATTATCAAGACGTCCATCAGATGGAAGATATGGAAAAAGTTCTAATAGATTACAACAATATTATCAATTTCAAGTAATAATGAAACCGCCTCCTAATAATATTCAAAATTTATATTTAAGATCTTTAGAAAAATTAAAATTAAATTTACAAAATAATGATATTCGTTTTATAGATGATAACTGGGAAAATCCTACTTTAGGTGCTTATGGAATTGGATGGGAAATATGGTTAAATGGTATGGAAATAACTCAATTTACATATTTTCAACAAATGGGAGGAATTATATGTAATCCTATAACTGGAGAAATTACTTATGGTTTAGAAAGATTAGGTATGCATTTACAAAATGTAAAAAATATATTTGATTTAGTATGGAGTAAAAATAAAAATTTTTATACTACTTATGGTGATATTTTTAATCAAAATGAGATAGAACAATCTATTTATAATTTTGAATATGCAGATATAAATTTTCTTATTTATTCTTTTAAACATTATGAAAAAGAAATAAATTATTTATTAGAATTGAAATCACCATTAATACTACCTGCATATGATAAACTTTTAAAAGCATCCCATTGTTTTAATTTATTAGAATCAAGACATTTTTTATCACATACTGAAAGACAAAGATATATTTTAAAATTACGTAATATGACAAAATTAATTGTAATAAAATATTATAATTATATAAAATAAAAAATTATTAATTAGGTAATATAATTTTATGTTTAAAGATACATTATTATTAGAAATTGGAATAGAAGAAATACCTTTTATTTATTTATTAAAATTATCTCAAATAATTAAAAAAAATTTTAAAAATGAACTAAAAAAAAATAATTTTAAATATGAAATAATAAAATGTTTTGCTACATCTAGAAGAATTGCTATACAAGTATGTCATTTAAATATTATACAAGAAAATTTTATTAAAATTATTAAAGGTCCTTATGTTTCTAATGAAAAAAATATTTTTTTAATTGATAAAGTAAAATTTTGGATAAAAAAACAAAAAATTAATAATATAAAAAATATTTTTTATAAAAAAAATTATATATTTTATAAAAAAATAATAAAAGGATTACATATTAAAAATTTATTAACAAATATGGTGATAAATTCTTTAAAGAATATTTCTTCTATTCCTAATTTCATGTATTGGGATAAAAATATTTTTAAATTTATTAGACCTATTAGAAATTTAGTATTTATGTTAGGAAAAAAAAATATTAGAAAAAATATATTAAATGTTAAGTCTAATAATATTATTTTAGGACATAGATTTATGTGTAAAAAAAAAATAATTTTAAAAAATGCAATAGATTATGAAAAATTATTACTTGAAAAGGGAAAAGTAATAGTTGATTTCACCAAACGTAGAAATATAATTTCTAATAAAATTAAAAAAATATCAACAAATTTAAATAGTTATACAAAAATAACTAATAATTTTTTAGAAGAATTAACTTCTATGGTTGAATGGCCTGTTTTATTATTAGGAAAATTTAATAAAAAATTTTTATTTTTACCTTCTAAAATATTAATATATGTTATGGAAAAATGTCAAAAATATATTCCTTTATATAATAAAAATAATCATTTATTATCTTATTTTATTATTTTAATAAATATTGAAACAAATAATAATAAAATTATTATAAATAATCATGAACAAATTCTTAAATCAAAATTTCAAGATGTTCAATTTTTTTTTAAAAATGATTTAAAAATAAAATTAGAAGTATATTTAGATAAATTAAAAAATGTTATTTTTCAAAAAAATTTAGGTAATTTATTTGATAAAACTATTCGTATAGAACAAATATCTAAATTTTTAGCAAAAATACTTAATGTTAATGTAGAATATTGTATTAGAGCTAGTAAATTAACTAAATGTGATTTAGTAACACAAATAGTTTATGAATTTCCTGAATTACAGGGTATTATGGCAATATATTATGCAAAATATAATCAAGAAAATAAAAATGTAGTAAAAGCAATTAAAGAACAATATCAACATAATAAAAATTATTTAATACCTAAAAATATCATTTCTTGTATTTTATATATTTCAGATAAAATAGATACTTTAGTTGGAATTTCTAATATATCATTATTACCAACAGGTAATAAAGATCCTTTTGCTTTAAAAGTAGCAACATTAGTTATTATACGTATTATCATAGAAAATAAATTAAAAATTAATTTAACTAAATTAATTTATTTAAGTTTATTTTTATATAAAAAAAATTTTAATAATAAAAAACAAATATCAGAAAAAATAATGAATTTTATAAAAAATAGATGTAAAAGTTGGTATATATCATTAGGTTATAATAAAAAAATTATTTATTCTGTTTTTAATAGTAAAATCAACAAATTAATAATTTTAGATTATAAAATAAAAGCTTTAGATAAATTTTTTAAAATTGAAAAAAAGCAAAGTATTTTATTAATTTTAATTAATAAAAGAATAAATAAAATTTTATTAAAAAATGAAAAATATGTTAATGATAATTATCAAATTAATTTATCTTTACTAAAAAAAAAAGAAGAAATTATTTTAGTTAATCATATTATAAAATTATCTAAAATTTTAAAATTAAAAATTAAAAATCACGAATATTATAATATATTATTAATATTATCAGAATTATATTATCCTATAGATAAATTTTTTAAAAATGTAATAATTAATCATAAAAATAAAATTATTAAAAATAATAGAATTGCAATCTTATACAAGATAAAAAAATATTTATTAACTATAATTAATCTTGAAAATTTATATTAAATTTAATTCTTTTAATGTTATTTTGATAATTTTTTTATTAAGTTTTGTAAGTGTAGTTAATGGTAATCTTATTTTATCACTATTTATTAATCCTATTTTTTTTGCAGCCCATTTTATGGGTATAGGATTAGATTCAATAAATAATTGATTATGTAATTTAATTAAATTTTGATTAATTTTTTTTGCTTTATCAAATTTTTTTTCTTTTATGTAATCACAAAATTTTTTCATTGTTTTTGCTACAATATTAGCAGTAACTGATATAACACCATCTCCACCTAATTTCATAAATTCAAAAGAAGTTTTATCATCTCCACTAATTAAAAAAAATTTTTTATTAATTAAATTTTTAATTTTATTTATTCTAGATAAATCTCCAGTAGCTTCTTTAATACCTACTATGTTTTTAATTTTTGATAATTTATAAATTGTTTCTGGTAGTAAATCACATCCAGTTCTTGCAGGAACATTATATAATAATTGTGGTAATTTAGTATTATTTGCAATTTTTTTAAAATGTTGATATAAACCTTCTTGTGTTGGACGGTTATAATATGGTGTAATATTTAAACATCCTATAATACCTGAATTTTCAAGAATAGATATCATTGCTATACTTTTAGATGTAGCATTAAATCCAGTGCCAGCAATAATTGGTATTTTATTTTCTGAATAATCTAACGCATACATTATTACTTTAATTCGCTCATTATATGTTAAAGTAGCTGATTCACCTGTCGTTCCTACAACAACAATTGCTTTCGTACCACTATTAATATGATACTTAACAAGTTTTTTTAAACTTATTTTACAAATATTACCTTTAATATCCATTGGAGTTATAAGTGCTACAATACTTCCGGTGAACATTAGATAATCCATTTTTAATATTTTTCATTTGTTTATAATAACAAATTTAAAATAAATAAACAAATTATTATATTTTTAATTATTTAATTATAAATTTTTTAAATATAATTTTTTATTTATTTTTTTTAATTAAATTGAGAAAATTATTTATTTTTTTTTGTACACTTAAAATAGATGACATATTATTAATTTTTTTATAAAAAAAATTATTTTTTAATAATTTTTTTTTATAGTAATTAATTAATGGTTCAGTTTGTATAAAATATTCTTTTAAACGATTATTAATCGTAATAATATTATCATCTATTCTAGTTATTAATTTTTCTCCTGTTATATCATCTTTATTTTTTATTTTTGGAGGATTTAAAATTTCATGATATGTTCTTCCTGAAGATTCATGTATTTTTCTACCTATAATTCTTTTTACAATTTGATTTTTTGGTATATAAAATTCAATAACAATATTAATTTTTATATTTTCTTGTTTTAAAATATTTGCTTGTAAAATATTTCTAGGAAATCCATCTAATAAAAATCCTTGTTTACAATCTATATTAATTAATCTTTTTTTAATTATTTTAATTATAATTGAGTCAGTAACCATTATTCCTTGATCAATATATTTTTTTATTTTATGAGTTAAAAAAGAATTTTTATTATTTAAAATAAAATTTCTTAATATATTTCCTATAGAAATATTAGGTAAATTATATTTTTCAGATATAAATCTAGCATAAGTTCCTTTACCTACTCCAGGAGGACCTAATAAAATTATGCGCATTTTATAAATTTCTTATATTTTTAAAAAAAATGAAAGTATGTTTTTTCAAACATACGAATTTTTTTAGAATGTTTCATTGTTAAATCTATTTGATCCAAATCATTTGTAATAAAATTAATTATTTCTTTATTAAGATTAAAACTAAAAAATTTATTATTTATCATAATTTTTTTAGAAATTAAATTAATATTACAAATAATTCCAGGATATTTTTTTAAAATAGAAAATAATTTATTAATTATTATCTTTTCTAAAGTTATTAATAATAATTTATTATTCATTGCATTATTATAAAATATATCTGCATAACTAGATGCTATAATAGTATGAAAACCAAAATCTAATAAAGCCCATGGTGCATGTTCTCTTGAAGATCCACAACCAAAATTTTCTTTAGTTAATAAAATTTTTGCATTTTTAAATTCTTTTTTATTTAAAATAAAATTAGGATTAAGTATTTTATGATTATTATCTAAATATCTCCAATCATTAAAAAGATATACTCCAAATCCTTTTTTATCATTTTTTTGTAAAAATTGTTTAGGTATAATAACATCTGTATCAATATTTGAAATATTTAAGGGAGCTATAATACCATTATATTCTAATTTTTTTTTCATAATTTTTTTTATTATTTTATAATTTTATTTATATCTATAAAACAACCATATATAGCTGCTATTGCAGCCATAATAGGACTTACTAAATGTGTTCTACTATTTCGTCCTTGTCGTCCTTCAAAATTACGATTACTAGTAGAAGCACATCTTTCACCCGGTTTTAACTTATCATTATTCATTGCTAAACACATTGAACATCCAGAATATCTCCATTCAAAACCAGAATTTTGAAAAATTTTATCTAATCCTTCTTTTTCAGCTTGTTTTTTTACTGAATTAGAACCAGGAACTATTATAGCTTGAACATTAGAAGATACTTTTTTACCAGAAATTATTTTAGCAACTAATCTTAAGTCTTCAATTCTAGAATTTGTACAAGAACCAATAAAAACTTTATTAATTTTTAAATTAATTAATTTTGTACCTTCACATAAATTCATATAATTTAAAGCTTTAATTGCTAATTTTTTTTTATTTTTATTTTTATAAGAATTTATTAAAGGTATATATTCATTTATACTAATTAATTGTTCTGGATTAGTACCCCAAGTAATTTGAGGAGATAAATTTGAAATATTAATATTTACTATTTTATCAAATTTTGAATTCGAATCACTATATAAAGTCTCCCAATATTTCATTGCTTGTATCCATAAATTATTTTTAGGAGAAAATTTTTTGTTTTTTAAATATTTAAAAGTAATATCATCAGGTGCAATTAATCCAGATTTTGCTCCCATTTCAATAGACATATTACAAATTGTCATTCTTGATTCCATACTAAGTTTTTTTATTACATTTCCAGAAAATTCAATAACATATCCATTACCTCCACTAATACCTATTTTTTTAATTATTGATAAAATTATATCTTTAGCAGTAATATTTTTAGGTATATCTCCATTAATATTTATTAACATATTTTTAGCAAGATTTTGTTTTAAAGTTTGAGTTGCTAAAACATGTTCTACTTCTGTAGTTCCAATACCAAAAGCTAATGAACCAAAAGCTCCATGAGTAGAAGTATGTGAATCACCACATACAATAACCATACCAGGTAGTGTAATTCCTTGTTCTGGGCCTATAACATGTACTATTCCTTGTAAAGGATGATAAATATCATATAATCTTATATTAAAATCATTACAATTTTTAATAAGTATTTCCATTTGTTTTTGTGCTATATATCCTGATGCTTTAATATCTTTAACTTTAGTTGATACATTATGATCCATAGTTGCAAATGTTTTATTTGGTTTATAGACTTTTCTGTTTTTATTTTTTAAACTTTGAAAAGCCTGTGGAGAAGTAACTTCATGAATAAAATGCCTATCAATATATAATAAATTTATATTATTTTTTATATTATAAATAATATGTCTATTATAAATTTTTTCATATAATGTTTGACCCATATTTTATCCTATATGATAGATTCCATAATTAATGTTCCCATGTCATCTGTTGTAATAATTTTTTCATTTATATTATTAGTAGATAAATCTTTAGTTCTATAACCTAAATCTAATATTTTTTTAACGGCATTTTTAATTTTTGTAGATAAATTTTTATTTTTTAAAGAATATTCTAGTAACATTGCTAACGATAAAATTTGAGCAATAGGATTAGCTATATTTTTTCCTGCAATATCAGGAGCAGAACCACCTGCAGGTTCATATAATCCAAAAAAATTCTGATTAAAACTTGCTGAAGGTAAATTACCTATTGAACCTGTAATCATAGCACACTGATCAGAAATTATATCACCGAATAAGTTTGGACATAATATTACATCAAATTGGGATGGTTTTTTCATTAATTGCATAACTATATTATCAATATACATATGTTCTAATTTTACAGATGAATATTGTTTAGATATATTTATTAATACTTCTCTCCATAATATGGATGTATTTAAAACATTTGCTTTATCAACAGAACAAATTTTCTTTTTTCTTCTTAAAGCTATATTAAAAGCAATATTTGCAATTCTTTCTATTTCAAATTTAGAATAAATTTCTGTATCAAATGCATATTCATCTATACCTTTTCCTTTTCGACCATTAGGTAAACCAAAATATATACCACCAGTTAATTCCCTAATACAAATAATATCAAATCCTTTATTTAAAATTTCTTGTTTTATAGGACTTAAAGTACTCAAATTTTTATAAAAAAATGCAGGACGTAAATTAGCAAATAAATTAAAATGTTTTCTTAATTTTAATAATGCACCTTTTTCTGGCCTTTTATTTAAAGGTAAATGATCCCATTCTGGACCTCCAACAGATCCAAATAATATAGCATTAGATTTTTCACAACCGTATAATGTTGTTTTAGGTAAAGGATTTCCATACATATTAATTGCCTTTCCACCTACTACATATTCATTAATTATAATTTTTTTATTTAAATATTTTTCAATTTTTTCTAATATTTTAATTGCTTGTTTCATTACTTCTGGACCAATACCATCTCCTGGTAAAACAGCTATTGTAAATATATTTGACATATTAATTCCTTAATAATTTTAAAATTTATTTATTTTTTAAGATTTTTTTTTATTTGTTTAAATCTCCAAATATTATTAATAGCATTAATTATTGCAATAATAGAAGCTTTCATTATATTTCTCGATAAACCAATTCCATTAAAAATTCTTGTTTTATATTTTAATTTAATATCAACTTGTCCTGTTGATTTTTCGGTATTATTTTTAGTTGTTAATTTATATTTGATTAACTTTATATTATAATTAATAATTCTTATTATAACTTTATATATTGCATCAACAGGTCCTAATCCAGTTGCTGCTTCTAATTTAATTAATTTACCACATTTTAATTTTATAGTTGCAATAGATATATCAGAACTTGATTGTATATTAAAATATTTTAATGAATAAAATTCAATATAATTATCTACTTTAGTATTAAAAGCTAATGATTCTAAATCATAATTAAATATTTGTCCTTTTTTATCGGCTAATTTAATAAAATTATTATATAATTTCTCAATATCATATTCATATTTTTTATATCCCATTAATTTCATATGATATTTTACAGCGGCTCTACCAGATTTAGATGTAAGATTAAATTCTGTTTTATTTAAACCAATGATTTTAGGATCTAAAATTTCATAAGTTTTTTTATTTTTTATCATACCATCTTGATGTATTCCTGAAGAATGAGAAAAAGCATTTTTTCCCACAATAGCCTTATTTATAGATAAAGGAATATCACAAATTTTACTAACTATTTTACTTGTTTTATATATTTTATTATAATCAATATTATTATAATATTTCATATTTTTTTTTCTTGTATATAATGCCATAATAACTTCTTCTAAAGCACAATTTCCTGCTCTTTCTCCTATACCATTTATTGTTCCTTCTATTTGTTTAGCACCTGCATTTATAGCTGTAATCGCATTTCCTACAGCCATTCCTAAATCATTATGCGTATGTACTGAAAGAATACATTTATCAATATTGTCTACTTTATTTTTTAATGTGGAAATAATATTATAATATTCTTGAGGAAAGATGTAACCTACTGTATCTGGAATATTAATAGTTGTAGCTCCTGCTGTAATTGCTTTTTTTACAATTAGACATAAATTATCAATAGGAGTTCTACTTGCATCTTCACAAGAAAATTCAATATCATCAGTATATTTACGAGCGTATTTTATCATAAATATTATTTTTTCTATAATTTCATTTAAATTTGTTTTTAATTTTGAAATAATATGTATAGGAGAAGTTGCTAAAAAAATATGAATTCTAAAATTTTTAGCTTTTTTTAAAGATTTATATACCATATCTATATCTTTTTCTTTACATCTAGCTAAACCACATAACTTACTATTTTTTATAATCTGTGATATTTTTTTAGATGTTTTATAATCTTTTGGAGAAGAAATAGGAAATCCTACTTCAATAATATCAATACCCATATTTTCTAATGCTAATGCTATTTTTATTTTTTCTTTGGTATTTAAATTAAACTTTAACGATTGTTCTCCATCACGTAATGTAGTATCAAAAAAAATTATTTTTTTTTTCATATAAATATCATCTCTTAAAAATTTTATAAAATATATTTATTTAAATTTTTATAATTTAAAAATTATCTTTATAAGAATATTAATAAATAAATAATTAATTAATTTTTGTAAATTTTTATTTAATTTTATATTAATAATATTTATAATATGAATTAATTAAAATTAAAATTAAAATTTATAATTATTAAAATATTTTTTTACTAAAATTATTATTTTAATTTAAGTTCTAAGGTAAATATGTATTTAATAGATAAATTTTATATGTTACATGCTATTAAATTAGCAAAATTAGGTATTTTTACTACTACTCCTAATCCTAATGTAGGTTGCGTCATTGTTAAAAATCGAAAAATTATAGGTCAAGGATGTCATTTTAAAACAGGAGAATCCCATGCAGAAATCAATGCATTAAAAATTGCTGGAGAAAATGCAAAAGGTTCAACAGTTTATTTAACATTAGAACCTTGTAATTATTTTAATTTAACACCTTCTTGTTGTAATGCATTAATTAATGCTAAAATAAAACGTATAGTAATAGCAACAAAGGATCCTAATCCTAAAATTAATGGTAAAAGTTTAGAATTATTAAAACTTAAGGGAATTAAAATTACAAATAATATTTTATTTAAAGAAGCAAAATCTATAAATAAAGGTTTTTTTAAAAGAATTAATACAGGTATTCCGTGGATACAATTAAAACTAGCATCTTCTTTAGATGGTAAAATTGCATTATTAAATGGAAATAGTAAATGGATATCATCAAAAATTGCTAGAAAAGATGTACAAAAATTAAGAGCACAAAATTCAGCTATTTTAAGTACTAGTAAAACTGTACTACAAGATAATTCTACCTTATTAGTTAATTGGAATAAATTAAATTATCATATTAAAAAAATATATCCTAAAAAATTTTTAAGACAACCAATTAGAATTATTTTAGATAGATTAAATAAAATAAAACCTAGTGATAATATTATAATTAATCCAGGAAAAATATTTTTAATAAAATCTAAGTATACTTTAGAAAATTGGCCTAGTTATGTAGAACAAATTATTATTCCCGAAATTAATGGTTATTTTGATTTAAAATATTTATTTAAAATATTAGGTAAAAAAGGTATTAATAATCTTCTTATAGAAGCTGGTAGTATTTTATCTGGATTTTTAATTACTTATAATTTAATAGATGAATTAATTATATATTTAACTCCTAAATTATTTGGAAATATTGCATTAAATTTATGTAATATAAAAAAATTTGTAAATATTATTGATGTACCTAATTTTTATTTTACAAAAATAAAAAAAATAGGACCTGATTTAAAATTAATATTAAAACCTATAAAATAATTTTTTAGATATAAAAAAATATAAAGGATTATTATGAAAATAATAGATGAAAATATTATAGCTCCAAATGCAATTATAGCAATTGTTATATCAAGATTTAATATATTTATAAATAAAAATTTGTTATGTGCGACTATAGATACTTTACAAAGAACAGGAATGGTACAAAAAAAAAATATAACAATATGTTGGGTTCCTGGAAGTTATGAAATAGCATCAGTAATTAAATTATTAATACAAAAAAATTTTTATGATGGTATAATAGCTATTGGAACTATTATTAAAGGAAAAACATCTCATTTTAAATATTTATCACAAGAAGTTTGTTCTCAAATATCTAATCTATCAATTAAAAATAATATTCCAGTTTCTTTTGGTATTTTAACAACAAATAATATTGAACAAGCAATAGAAAGGTCTGGTATAAAAGTTAATAGAGGTGCTGAAGCTGCTTTAACTTTATTAGAAATGATTAATATATTTAAATCAATACAATTAATTAAAAAAAAAGATACGAAGGAAGTTAAGTGAAATTTACAGATAGATATCGAGCACGAAAATATGCTTTACAAGCAATATATTCTTGGCAATTATCTAAAAATAATTTTAATGACATACAATATTATTTCTTAAATGAATCTATAGAAGATATTAAAAGTATTGATATTGATTATTTTAATGATTTAATAAATGGTGTAATAATTAATAGTATTCACTTGGATAATGTAATGAAACCATTTTTATCTCGTAAGTTATTTGAATTAGGACAAATTGAAAAAGCAATTTTACGTATTTCATCATATGAATTAATAAATCGTTTAGATGTTCCATATAAAGTTGTTATAAATGAAAGTATCTATTTAGCAAAAAGTTTTGGCGGAGTTGATAATAGTTATAAATTTATTAATGGAGTATTAGATAAAATAGCAAATAAACTAAGAAATTAAAATATTTTCTATATTATAATT
>NZ_CP046210.1:41965-43193 GCF_012570535.1 Enterobacteriaceae endosymbiont of Donacia semicuprea | reverse complement strand
CTTATTTATTAATAAGTAGATAAAATTTTTAAAATTTATTTTATTATAATAATTACAATTCTTTTTCAATTTTTAAAGAAATTTTTTCTCCTAAAATAATTTTTACCAATTTTAAATTAAATTCAATAGCATATTTAACACTTTGTGCTGTTAATAATTTATATTTATCATCCCAAAAAACTGGATATTTTGACCATTGATGACGTGGTATTAAAGATTTAAAATCTAAATATCCCGTCATTTTTGCTGTAGGAAAAATATTATTAGAAGAAATAACTATTGCAGGAGATGCACATATTGCACCTATTATTCTTTTAGTATTTTTAAATTTCTTTAAATATTTTAATAAAAGAAAATTCTTACTAAAACTCTGTGATGCTTTAAAACCACCAGGAAGTAAAATTGCTTTTATATTTATATTATCTTTTAATTTTTTTAAAAAAATATCACTTATTATTTTAGTACCATGTGCGCACATTATTTCACGTTTATTATTTATATTTACTACTATAACATTAATATTACTTCTTGTTAAAATATCTATAGAAGAAACAGTTTCTATATCTTCTACACCATCTGTAACACAAAGTAAAACAGAATAACGTTCTATCATAAAATATACCTTATTTAAATAAATATAAAATAATAAAAAATATTTTTTAATGTAAATTAATTTTATTTTTTATATACAGGAAATAATTTACATAATTTTATTATACTATTTTTTATATTTTTAATATATATATTTTTTTTATTTATAATATCTATTATATATTTAGATAATAAAAATATTTCTTTTTCTTTAAAACCTCTTCTTGTAATTGCTGGAGTTCCTATTCTTATTCCAGAAGTAATATTAGGAGGATTTATGTCATCAGGAATACTATTTTTATTTACTATAATATTATATTTTTCTAATAATTTTTCAGCCTCTATACCTGTTATTTTTTGATTAGTTAAATCTATTATAAATAAATGATTATCTGTATTATTTGATACTATTTTATATTTATATTTTTTAAATATTTTTACCATTAATTTAGCATTTTTTAATATTTGTTTTTGATATATAATAAAATTTGGTTTTGATGCTTCTTTAAATGCGACTGCTTTAGCAGCTATAACATGCATTAATGGTCCTCCTTGAATACCAGGAAATACTGCTTTATCAAATTTTTTAAATAAATTTTTATTTTTTTTTGTAGATAAAATAATACCACCTCTAGGG
>NZ_CP046210.1:35315-41868 GCF_012570535.1 Enterobacteriaceae endosymbiont of Donacia semicuprea | reverse complement strand
GGCCAGCTAATGTTTTATGTGTTGTACTTGTTACTACATGTGCATAAAATAATGGATCTGGATATAATTTTGAAATAATTAATCCAGCAATATGTGAAATATCAACTAAAAAATATGATCCTACTATATCAGCAATATTTCTCATTTTTTTCCAATTACATATTCTAGAATATGAAGAAAATCCTCCAATAATAATTTTTGGTTTATATTTTTTTGCTAAATATAATAAATAATCATAATCAATTATTCCTTTTTTATTAATTTTATAAGGTATATTTTTATAAATTTGTCCTGAAAAATTTACTAAGGATCCATGTGTTAAATGACCTCCATGAGAGTTTTTTAGTCCCATAATAATATCTCCAGGCTTTAATAAAGCTAAATATACAGCAGAATTAGCTTGTGATCCTGAATGTGGTTGTACATTTACGTAATCTGCATTAAATAATTTTTTAGCTCTTTTTATAGCTAATTTTTCTATTTTATCTACATATTTACATCCACCATAATATCTATGATTAGGATATCCTTCTGCATATTTATTTGTTAATTGAGATCCTTGCGCATATAAAATATTAGAAGATACATAATTTTCAGAAGCTATTAATTCAATATTTTCTTCTTGTCTTATTTTTTCTTTATTTATTAAATTAAATAATTCTATGTCATGTTTTAAATTTTTTTTCAAAATGAATAAACCTTTTTGTTAAAATAAAAAATTATTTTTTTTTCTTTTTATAGAAAAAAATTTTTTTATAATATTTTTAGATTCTTTAATTAAAATACCGGATCTAATTTTTAGTCTATGATTAATATCATAAATTTTTAATAAATTTATAAATGTTCCTATTTTATCAGATTTTTTATTATATTTTTTATTATATGGACCAAATACTAAACGAGAAATTCTACTAATAATTATAGCTCCAAAACACATTAAACATGGTTCTAGTGTTACATACATAGTTGTATTTAATAATCTGTAATTTTTTAAATATTTTCCTGCTTTTCTTAAAGCTATTATTTCAGCATGTGCTGTAGGATCATTTTTTTTTATTGAATTATTATAACCATAAGAAATAATTTTATTATTTTTAATAATAATAGCACCGACTGGTATTTCTCCAGAATTTCTTGCTAAAATAGCTAATTTTAAAGTATATTTCATCCAATAAATATCATTATTCATTATAATAAATTTTTATATTTGATTGCATTAAAATTTAAATATATTATATATAATATATAGATATGTTTATTTTTATAATCATAAAATAAAATTATTTTTTATTTTATTTCATTAATTTTAAATATTTTAATTTTATCAATTTATTAATAAAAAATAACAACATAACTTAAAATTTTAATTAAATTATTATAAAGTAATTAAAATTTTATTTAAATTAATATTTATATATAAAGAGAATATTTTATAGTGATAAAAAAAATTACTTCTGTAAGTGGTATGCATGATTATTTATTTCCAGATACTTTATTATGGGAACATATTGAAAATGTTATTAAAAATACTTTAAAAAATTATGGTTATCAAGAGATAAAATTACCTATTTTAGAAAAAAGTGAATTATTTAAAAAAAATATTGGAGAATATACAGATATTGTAGAAAAAGAAATGTATAATCTATTAGATAGAAATAAAGATTCATTAACTTTACGTCCAGAGGGAACTACGGGATTTCTTCGTTCTATAGTAGAAAATAATATTTTTTATAATAATAGACGTTTTTGGTATAATGGACCAATGTTTAGATATGAAAGGCCTCAAAAAGGAAGATATAGACAATTTAATCAAATTGGTATTGAAATAATTGGATTAAAATCTCCTTATATAGATTCTGAAATAATTATTTTAACAAATAATTTATGGAAAAAATTAAATATTACAAATAATATTTTTTTAGAAATTAATTCTATTGGTTCTGTAATAGATAGACAAAAATATATAATAGAATTAATATTATTTTTTAAAAAAAATTTAAAATTTTTAGATTCAAATAATCAACAAAAAATATATAACAATCCATTAAGAATATTAGATAGTAAAAATAAAAATATTAAAAAATTATTAAATGATGCTCCTAAATTAAAAAATTTTATTGATAAAAAAAGTACAGATAAATTTCAGAAATTATGTGAAATTTTAAATATTATGAATATAAAATTTACTATAAATAATTATTTAGTAAGAGGATTAGATTATTATAATGATATTGTATTTGAATGGAAAACTAATAGTTTAGGTACTTCTAAGACTATTTGTGGAGGTGGTAGATATGATAAACTAATTAATAAAATTAGTTTTAACAAAGATAAAAATGGAGTTGGATGTGCAATTGGAATGGAACGTTTAATTTTACTAATTAAAAATACTGAATCTATAAAATTGGACATAAATTTTTTAATAGATATTTTTTTAATTCCAATGGAAAATAATTATATTTTAAAAAAAATTTTAATTATTGGAGAATTAATTAGGAGTAATTTTCCTAAATTAAGAATATTAACTAGTTATCTTTTTAAAAATTTAAAAAAACAAATTATTCAAGCAATTAAATATAAATCTCATTTTATAATTATTATAGGTCAAAAAGAAATAAATAATAATTCAATTATAATTAAGGATTTATATTCCAAAAAACAAATAATTGTACCAGAAAATAAATTAATATTAAATTTAAAAAAAATATTAAAAAATATTTAAGTTAAAATTTATTATTTTAAATAATATTTATTATATAATAAATAAAACTTTTATATTTATAATAATATTATATGTTTATCTAAAATAATGAGTAAAATATGAAGTTATCAAAATTTATAATTTTAATATTTATTTTTTCTACTTTTTCTTTTATATCTTGTACATATAAAAAAAATCATATTTTTAATAAAACAAATTTTAAAATATCTCAATTAAATTTAATACAATTAAAATTAATTTGGAAAAAAAAAATAGAAAATAATAATATTAATTATACAAAATTATATCCTGTATATAAAAATAATTTATTATACATAGCTAATAAAAATGGAACTATTTATTGTATAAGTATGCAAACAGGTAAAATTATTTGGCATGTTAATCTTATAAAAAATTTTTGTATTTTTTCATATTGTAAATATAATGATTTTACTAGTGGACCAATTATATCTAATAATTATTTATATTTAGGAAATAAAAAAGGTCAAATTATTGCTTTAAATATTAAAAATAAATCTATAATTTGGAAAACAAATGTTTTTAATGAAATATTATCTAGTTTTATAATTAAAAAAGATATTTTATTAGTTCACAATATAGATGATATTTTACAAGGATTAAATAAAAAAAATGGGAAAATTTTATGGACAGTTAGCTTAGGGCGTCCAAATAAATTATCTATTAAAGGGGTATCTACTCCAGTAATTTTTTTTGATAATGTTATTACAGGAGGTGATAATGGTATAATTAGTTCTCGTATAATTACTAATGGATCATTAGTTTGGGAACAAAATTTATTTAAATTTAATGATCAAAATAATTTTCTTAATATTAATGATATTGATATAAAACCAGTTATATATAATGGTAATATTTATGTATCTTCTTACAATGGAAATTTTATAGCTTTAGATTTAAGTACTGGGAAAATTATTTGGAAAAAGATATATTTTACTTATAAAAATTTTATCATATATAAAAATATTATATATTTAATAGATTCTAAAAATAGGATTATTGCATTAGATGCAAATAATGGTAATTTAATTTGGATACAAAATAGATTTAAAAAAAATAAAATAGATAATTTATTTTTTTATAAAAAAAATATTTTTTTTACAAATAATAAAGGATTTATTTATTGGATAAATTATAAATCAGGAAATTTTATTGGAAATAAAAAAATTGATAAATATAAAATTAGATTTATTTTTTTAATAAAAAATAAATTAATTATACAAACTATATATAATAAAATTTATTTATATAAAATTAAAACAATATAATAAAATAAAGAGATAAAAAAATGATATTTAAGTATCCTGTTATTACTATTTTGGGGGGTAATAACGTAGGAAAATCATCTTTATATAATATTTTAACAAAAAAGTATAATTCTTTAGTTAATAAAATTTCAGGATTTACAATAGATAGAAAATATGGTAGTGCTAAAATAAAAAATTTTAAATTTATTTGTATTGATACAATAAGCTATTCTAATTATGATGAAAAAATTTATAAAAATAATTTTATAGTAAAAGAACAAATATTAAAATCAATTAAAGAATCAAATTTAATTTTATTAATAATAAAAGGAAATAAACTTAATACTACAGATTATAAAATTATTAAAAAAATAAGAAAATATGAGAAAAAAATAATTATATTATTAAATACAAAAGATAAAATTTTTTTAGATAAAGAATTTTATTCTTTAGGTATTGATTTTTATATTATTAATTTTATTAAAAATAATGATATTTTAAAATTACAAAAAATATTATTTTTTTATATAAAAAAAATTTATTCATATAAAAATTATATTAATGAATTATCTAATAATATAGAAAAAAAAAATCAAATAAAATTAGCTATTATAGGTTTACCTAATGTTGGTAAATCTACTTTAATTAATAGTATTGTTAATGAAAAAAGAATGGTTGTTAGTAATGTTCCAGGAACAACAAGAGAAAGTATTTTAGTACCAATTAATAATTTTAATAATTTTAATAAAAATATTATCTTAATTGATACAGCAGGTATAAAAAAAAAAAATAAAATAAAAAATAAAATAGAAAAATTTTCAATTTTAGAAACTTATAAAATGATAAAAAAATCTAATATTATTTTATACATTATTGACGGAGAAAAAAAAATCTTTTGTAATAAAGATATATCAATAATACAAAATATTATTTCTAAAGGAAAACCTATAATTTTGATTATTAATAAATTAGATTTAATTACATTAAATGATATTAATTATATAAAAAAACTTATAAAAATAAAATTTAATATTTTTCCTATAATTTCTATATCAGCTAAATTTTTGAAAAATATAAATTATGTTTTTAAATTAATATATAAAATATATAATATTTCTAATAAAACTTATAATACTTCAAAACTTATGAAAATTTTATATTTAGCAACTAATTCATTTTTACCTCCGATACATAATGGTAGACGTATAAAATTAAAATACATAAGTCAAAATAAAAATCATCCACTAATATTTAAAATCTATGGTAATCAAGTTACCAAATTAAATAATAATTACAAACGTTATTTATTAAATTTTTTTTATAAAGAATTAAAATGTATAG
Source organism: Enterobacteriaceae endosymbiont of Donacia semicuprea (assembly GCF_012570535.1). NCBI lineage: Bacteria > Pseudomonadati > Pseudomonadota > Gammaproteobacteria > Enterobacterales > Enterobacteriaceae > Enterobacteriaceae endosymbiont of Donacia semicuprea. The sequence goes on along the minus strand of NZ_CP046210.1, from coordinate 36,540 downwards.
GAAATATTATAATTTTAAAATTTAAAGAAAATAAAAATCCATATAATTAAATTTTCTATATTAAATTATATATTGAATATATAATTATTTTTTTTAATATTAAATTTTATTAATTATAAACATGAAAAATAATATTCCATATTTTAGATTTGAAGTTGCGCCTATGTTAAAAAAGACAAATAAATATTGTAGATATTTTTATCGTCAATTAACTAAAAAATCACTTTTATATACTGAAATGATACATATAAATACAATTAAAAATAATGAAATAATTTTATTAGAAAATTATAATGTAAATAATTTAGTATTACAATTAGCTGGTAATCATCCAAGATTATTATCTTTATGTTGTAAAAAAGCAGAAAAAATAGGATATAAAGAAATTAATTTTAATTTAGGATGTCCATCTTTAAAATCTCAAAAAGGAAATTTTGGTGCATGTTTAATGAAACAACCCAAAGTAGTATCAAATTGTATAAAATCTATGAGTGATAGTGTTTCAATACCAATTACAATCAAAATGAGAATTGGTATTAATAATGATGATAGCTATACATTTTTATGTGAATTTATTAATTTACTAATGAAAAGTGGATGTCAAAGATTTATTATTCATGCTAGAAAAGCATTACTATGTAATAAAATTAATACTAAAAAAAATTTAATAATTCCAAAATTGAATTATAAAATTGTTTATAAAATAAAAAAAGAATTTCCAAATATAAAAATATCTATTAATGGTGAAATTAAAAATTTATCAGATATAAAAAATCATCTAAAATATTTTGATGGAGTCATGATAGGTCGTGAAGTTTTTAAAAATCCTAAAATATTAACAAAAATAGATTATCATATTTATAATAATAAAAATAAATTTATTACAAAAAATCCTTTAATAATAATAAAATCAATGTTTCCTTATATAGAAAGAGAATTAAATAATGGTGTTTCTTTAACAACTATTATTACTCCTATATTAAATATTTTCCGTGGTATTAATGGATTACATAAATTTAAAAAATTTATTTTTGATAAAACTAATTATCTTAATTTTAAAAAAATAGAAATTTTAGATAATGCATTATCTTTTATAAAAATAAAATAATATGTTTTATTTAAATTATTTTATAAAATTTAAAATTATATTTACATATGGTATATAAATAATTTAATGAAACAATTTAAATTTAAAAAAGATTTACAAATTGAAAAAATAAAAGAG
>NZ_CP046210.1:16671-35220 GCF_012570535.1 Enterobacteriaceae endosymbiont of Donacia semicuprea | reverse complement strand
AATACCTCCTTATTCTTTAGAAGCAGAACAATCGATATTAGGAGGATTAATGTTAGATAATAATCGATGGGATAACGTTATAGAAAAAATAATAGTAGATGACTTTTTTATACTATCACATAAAATTATTTTTACTGAAATGTATTATTTAATAGAATTAGATAAACCTATTGATTTAATTACACTTTCTGAATCTTTAGATAATAAAAATAAATTAAATAAAATAGGAGGATTTGCCTATTTAGCAGAATTATCAAAAAATATTCCGAGTATATCTAATATAAATGCTTATATAGATATTGTTCATGAACGTGCTATTATTAGAGAAATGATATCTGTTGCAAATAAAATAGCAGAAGCTGGATATTATCCTAATGGAAGAAATAGTGAAGATTTATTAAATTTTGCAGAATCTAGTGTATTTAAAATTGCAGAAAAACGTTTAAATAAGGATACTAAACCTAAGAATTTAGAAGAAATTTTAGAAGTTACAATTTCTAAAATTGAGTCATTTTATAATACACCTAAAAATGGTGTTACAGGTATAGATACTGGTTATCATGAATTAAATAAAAAAACAGCAGGATTACAAAAATCAGATCTTGTTATAATTGCTGCACGCCCAGCTATGGGTAAAACAACTCTTGCTATGAATATTTGTGAATATACAGCCATATCACAAGATAAACCTGTACTTATATTTAGTTTAGAAATGCCTTGTGAACAGATTATGATGCGTATGTTAGCATCTCTTTCTAGAGTACATCAAAGTAAAATCAGAACAGGTCAATTAAATGATGATGATTGGAAAAAAATATCTACTACTATGGGAATTTTACTAAAAAAAAAAAATATATATATTGATGATTCTTCTGAATTAACACCAACAGAAATTAGATTACGTTCTAGACGAATATTTAGAGAACATAATGGATTAAGTTTAATAATGGTAGATTATTTACAATTAATTAGAGTCCCTTCTTTATCTTTTAATAGAACATTAGAAATATCTGAAATTTCTCGTTCTTTAAAAGCTTTAGCTAAAGAATTACATGTTCCTGTAGTAGCTTTATCTCAGTTAAATAGATCTTTAGAACAAAGATCTGATAAACGTCCTATGAATTCTGATTTAAGAGAATCTGGTTCTATAGAACAAGATGCTGATTTAGTTATGTTTATTTATAGAGATGAAGTATATAATGAAAATACTAATTTACATGGAATTGCTGAAATTATTATAGGTAAACAAAGAAATGGTCCTATTGGTACTATAAAATTAATTTTTAATAATCATATTGCACGTTTTGATAATTATTCTAATTATTATAATGAAAGAAATATTTAAAAAATATTTAATAGAATTTATTATATAAAATAATCATTAATAATAAAATAAAAAAATTTTCATACAATTTTATTATGAGAAAATAAATGTTAAAAATTTTTAATACATTAAGTAAAAATAAAAAAAAATTTTATCCTATTAATAAAAAAATAGTAAAAATTTATGTATGTGGTATAACTCCATATGATATTTGTCACATTGGACATGCGAGAACATTTATTATATTTGATATTATTATTAGATATTTAAAATTTTTAGGTTATAAAACTAAGTATGTAAGAAATATTACTGATATTGATGATAAAATCATAAATATAGCTAAAAAAAAAAAACAAAGTATTAATAATATTACAAAAAAAATAATTAATAAAATATCTCAAGATTTTAATAATTTAGGTATATTAGCTCCAGATTTTGAACCTAAAGTAACAAATCATATTAATGATATTATAAATACAATAAATATTTTATTAAAAAATAATAGTGCATATATAGCTAAAAATGGTGATATTATGTTTTCTATTAAAAAATATTTAAATTATGGAATATTATCAAAACAAAAAATAAATTTATTAAAATTAAATAAAAAAATTAAAAATATATTTATTAAAAATAATTATAAAGATTTTGTTTTATGGAAATTAACTAATAAATTAAATATAGGATGGATATCTCCTTGGGGCTATGGAAGACCAGGTTGGCATATAGAATGTTCTACTTTAAGTTATAAATATTTAGGTAATTTTTTTGATATACATGGTGGAGGAAATGATTTAGTTTTTCCACATCATGAAAATGAATTAGCACAATCTTCTTGTATTAATAAATTATTTTATGTTAATTATTGGATTCATTCAGGTATGGTAATTGTTAAAAATAAAAAAATGTCTAAATCTTTAAATAATACTTTTAAAATAAAAGATATATTATTAAAATATAATAAAGAAATTATTAGATATTTTTTAACAATTACACATTATCGTAGCCCAATTATATATAATGAAAAAAAATTAAAACAAGCACAATTAGCTATACAAAAATTATATATTTCTATGTATAATATTAATTATTCATATAATATTAAAAATATAAAAACTAATTTTTTTTCATTAGAAAATCAATTTTATAATGCAATGAATGATGATTTTAATACTCCTAAAGCTTATAGTATCTTATTTAAGATATCACGTAAAATTAATATTGCTAATAATAATAAAAAATATTTAATTGCTAATTATTTAATATTAAAATTAAAAAAATTAGGTAATATTTTAGGATTATTATTTTATGATCCTAAAAATTATTTAAAAAATAATGGAGATTTGAATGATTATTATAATAGATATGAAATTGAAAAATTAATTAAAAAACGTAATATTGCTCGTAGTAATCAATTATGGAATAAAGCAGATTTTATAAGAAATAAATTAAAAAATAAAAATATTATTTTAGAAGATACAAATAATGGTACTATATGGAAAAAAAAAATTAAATAAAAATTTTGAATTTTATATTACTAAATTAATGGATATTTTATATAAAATTTATAAAGTTTTTATTTATAAAAAAAGAATATTACAATTACGTAAAATAATTATTAAACATAATTATAGATATTATATATTAAATAATTCAAGTATTCTTGATTATCAATATGATAATTTAATATTAAAATTAAAAAAATTAGAAAAATTATTTCCTTATTTAAAAAATAAATATTCACCTACTAAGTTAGTAGGTGTGTCTGCGCCATTAATTTTTTTAAAAAAAATACATCATAAAAAACCAATGTTATCATTAAATAATGTTTTTCATACAAAAGATTTAATAAAAAAATTTTTATATCCATTAAAAAAATTAATTAATAAATTAAATTTTTGTTGTGAATTAAAATTTGATGGGATAGCTATTAATTTATTATATAAAAATGGTTTTTTAATAAAAGCCTCAACAAGAGGGAATGGTTTTATAGGAGAAGATATTACAGAAAAAATATTCCAAATGAATCATATACCTCATGTTTTAAAAAAAAAATTTCCTAATTTATTAGAAGTCAGAGGAGAAGTATTTATAACTAAAAAAAATTTTAAAATATTAAATAAAAAGATTGTATCAAAACATAAATTATTTAGTAATACACGTAGTGCTACTTTAGGTATTTTAAAATTAAATAAAAAAAATAATAATAAAATGTTAACTTTATTAAGTTTTTTTAGTTATGGAATAGGTTTTATAGATAAACAAAAATTTTTAAATCAAGAAGAAATATTAAATAATTTAAAATTATATGGTTTTCCTGTATCTAATTATAGAAAAATTTGTTCTTCTTATTTAGAAATTAAAAAATTTTATGAAATTTTTAAAAACAAAAGAAATTTTTTACCTTATAGCATTGATGGAATTGTCGTTAAAATAAATGATATAAAAATACAAGAAATAATTGGTAATACAACTAATGCGCCTAGATGGGCTATAGCATATAAGTTTCCTTCACAAGAAAAAAAAACATTATTAAAAAAAATTATTTTCCAAATTGGACGAACAGGTATCATTACACCTGTTGCTAAATTTAATACAGTTAACATAACAGGAGTAAATATTAATTCTGCAACATTATATAATGTGAATGAAATTAAAAAATTAAATCTACAAATAGGAAAAACTGTAATTATACAAAGATGTGGAGATGTTATACCTAAAATAATTGGTGTAATAAATGAAAAAAAAATTTTTAATAATACAAAAAATATTATAATTCCTAAAAATTGTCCTAGTTGTAATTCTATTCTTATAAAAAAAAATAATAATATTTTATATTGTAAAAAAGGATTATCTTGTAAAGATCAATTAAAAGCATATTTAAAACATTTTATTTCAAAAGAAGTTATGAATATTTGTTTTATAGGAAATAAATTAATTGATAAATTAGTAGATAATAATTTAGTAAAAAATATTATAGATTTAATGAATTTAGATAATTCTATTTTAAAAAAAGTAAATAATTTAGGAATTAAATCTATTAATAAAATATTAAAAAATTTACAAAAAAAAAAACAAATAACTTTTGATAAATTTTTATTTTCTTTAAATATACCAGAAGTAGGAAAAGTAACATCTTATAATTTATCACAATTTTTTTTTACATTAGATAAATTTTTAAATACTAACTTAATAGAATTAAATAATATTACTGGAATAGGTATTAAAACATCATTAAATATATATAATTTTATTAAAAATAAAAATAATATAAATATTATTCAAAACTTATTAAAAAAAATTGATATTATTTATTTTAAAAAAATTATAAAAAAAAATTATTTTTATAAAAAAAATATTTCTATTACTGGTAAATTTTCTTTCATAACAAGAATAAATTTTATAAATAAATTAAAAAAATTAGGTGCAAAAATTAATTTTAATATTAATAAAAAAACTGATATTTTAATTTTAGGTAAAAATTCAAGTTCTAAATTATTAAAAGCACATAAATTAAATATTAAAATTTTAAATGAAAAAAAAATAATTTATTTATTAAAAAATAATTTATAATTTTTATTTAAAAAATATTATAATTTGTTTAATTTATAAATTAGTGATATTGTTTTTTTTAAATATGTATAATAAAAATTTTTTAATTATAAAATTATATGAAAAATCTAGAAAACATTATAGAAAATTATTTTTTAGATTATAAAAAAAAAAATAATTTATTAAAAAATAAAGAAATAATTATTAATATTAATAAAGTAATTAAATTATTAGATAAAGGTTTAATTAGAGTTTCTGAAAAAATACAAAAAAAATGGATTACTCATCAATGGATTAAAAAAGCTATATTATTATATTTTAAAATTAACAAAAATTATTTACTAGAAGGATCTTACAATAATTTTTATGATAAAATTCCTTTAAAATTTAATAATAATTTTAAAAAAAAGGATTTTAAAATTTTAAAATGTCGTGTTGTCCCTCCTACTGTAATAAGATATGGTTCCTATATTTCGAAAAATACAATATTAATGCCTTCTTTTATTAATATAGGTTCTTATATTGGTCAAGGTACCATGATTGATACATGGTCTACAATAGGTTCTTGCGCACAAATAGGAAGTAATGTACATATTTCTGGAGGAGTAGGTATAGGAGGAGTTTTAGAACCTATACAATCTAATCCAACTATTATAGAAGATAATTGTTTTATAGGAGCAAGGTCAGAAATAGTAGAAGGTGTTATTGTAAAAAAAGGATCAGTAATTTCTATGGGAGTATATATAGGACAAAGTACTAAAATATATGATAGAGAAACCGGATTAATTCATTATGGATTAATACCTAGTTATTCAGTCGTAGTTCCCGGAACTATTCCATCTAAAGATGGAAAATATAATTTATATTGTGCAATTATAGTAAAAAAAGTAGATATAAAAACTTTAAGTAAAATTAAAATTAATGAAATTTTACGTGGAAAATATTAAAAATAATAAATTAAATAAATCTTTTTTAAAATTATTTAATTATTTAAAATAAAAATGCATCCGGGAGGATTCGAACCTCCGACCATTCGGTTCGTAGCCGAATACTCTATCCACTGAGTTACGGATGCTTTTTATAGATTTCGGTGAGAGAGAGATTTGAACTCTCGATACAGTAAAACTGTATACACCCTTAGCAGGGGCGCGCCTTCAACCACTCGGCCATCTCACCAAAGAACAAAAAGAATATTTTATCTTTTAAAGAAAGATATGTCAAATTAATTATTTTTATAATTTTGAAAATTATAAAAAATTTAATTTTAATTAACTTTTTTGTTGATTTTTTTCTGCTTGTATACGTTGATATATTTCTTCACGATGAACAGAAATTTCTCTAGGAGCATTAACACCTATACGAACTTGATTTCCTTTTATTCCTAAAACTGTTACCATAACTTCGTCACCTATCATAAGTGTTTCACCTACTCGGCGAGTGAGAATAAGCATTCTTTTCTCCTTAAAAGAAATAAAATATAGAAAATATTATTTTTATAATTATATTTTTTAATTAATAATTAAATATTTTAAAAAAAATTTAATATTAATGTAATTTATTTATTTTATTTAAAATAAATATTCTTAATTTAGATAAATAAAAATAATATTTATCTTTATTAAGATTAATACTTACTTGTGCTATATTAGCACAACCATTTATTTTGCAAATATTTTTATCAAAAATTTTTTTTATAGTTTCAATAGCATTTATATTATTATTAATATTTAAAGTAATTTTTATAATTAAAAATATTTTTTTTTCCCATTTTGTAGATAATATTATTATTGTTTGTTTAAATTTATTTATTATATTTTTTATCATATAATTAAATATTTTTGGATTTAAATAATATATTCCGCTAATTATTAAATTAATATCATTTATTAAGATATTATTTTTTAATAATTTTTTTTCTGCTTGTAAAGAAATATATTTTTCTAATTGTTTTAAATTATTTTGTAATATATAAAATTTTTCTTTATATGATAAAATATTTTTAACTATATCTTTTTCTTTTATTTTAAATAAATTAGTGATAAATTTAATATTTTCATTTTGTTTTTGTACATATTTTAATGCTAAATTATGAGTAATAGCATGTATACGTTTTATTCCATTTGCAATATTTAAAAATTTTGTAATTATAAAAAAACCAATTTCTTGAGTATTAGATAAATGTGTACCACAGCATAATTCTTTTGAGATATTTTTAATATTTACAATTCTTATTATATTTTTATATTTATTATTATTATCTTTATTTATTATTTCTTTTTTTTTTTCAATTTTTATAGGTATATTTTTGTATATATAATGATTAATTATTTTTTCTATATTAAAAATATCTTTTAATTTTAAATCATTATTATAAGAAAAATCAAATCTTAAATATTTATCAGTAATTAAAGAACCTTTTTGTTTTATAGTTTCACCAAAAAGTTTAAGTAAACTAGAATGTAATAAGTGTGTTGCAGTATGATTTCGACTTAACTTTATACGATATTTCTTATTTATTTTAGAATATAAATTATCATCTTTTTTTAAAGATCCTAATATCATTTTTCCTTTATGAATAATTAAATCTCCTATTTTTTTTGTTTTATTTACTTGAAAAATATTTTTTTCATCTTTTTTTAAATATCCTATATCGCCTATTTGTCCACCTGATTCTCCAAAAAAAGGAGTAATATCTAATATTATTTCTCCTACATCTCCTTCATTAATTTCATATATTGATTTATCATTTTTATAAATATCTAGTATCTTACTATAAGAAAAAAAATTAATATACCCATTAAATTTTGAAATTTTATTTTTATAATATATATTTTTTTTTATAAAAATATTATTTTTTCTCGATTTTTCACGTTGTATATTCATATTTTGAATAAATTCTTTTTCATTAAAATTTATATTTTTATTTATACATATATTTTTTATTAATTCAGGTGATAATCCAAAAGTATCATATAAATAGAATATTTTTTTTCCTGATAAATATTTATTTTTTAATTTTTTAATTTCTAAATCTAATAATTTATTTCCTTTATTAATAATTTTATTAAAATCTTTTTCTTCTTTTTTTATAATATTTTTAATTAAATTAAATTTTTTACTTAAAAATATTTTTTCTTTATTATTTTCAAGATTATTAATATATATTTTTACTAATTTATAAAAAAATAATCCTTTTTCTCCTAAAATTTTACCATGATTTATTGCTCTTCTTATAATTTTTCTTAAAATATATCCTCTTTTTTCATTATTTGGTATAATATTTTCTGATATTAAATAAATAGAAGATCTAATATGATCAGCTATAACTTTAAGTGAATTATTTTCTAAATCTTTAATATTAATTAAATTAGCTGTATTTTTAATAATTTTTTGAAATATATTTATTTTATAATTAGAATTTACTCCTTCTAATATACTACTAATACGTTCTAATCCCATACCAGTATCAACTGATTTTATAGGTAAGGGAATTAATTTTCCATCTAAATCTTTATTAAATTGAATAAAAACAATATTCCATATTTCAAGAAAACGTTCTTCTAAGTTATTATTAATATTTTTTTTTAAATTATTTCCTAAATCATAAAAAATTTCTGTCGATGGACCACAAGGTCCAGTTTCAGACATTTGCCAAAAATTATCAGAATTAAAAATAATATTATTTTTATCTTTAATTAAAAAAATTTTTTTTTTAGATATACCAATATCTTTATACCAAATATTATATGTTTCTATATCTTTATAATATACAGTTACAAATATTTTTTCTTTTTTTAAATTAAACCATTTAGAACTAGTTAATAATTCCCATGCAAAAAAAATAGCTTCTTTTTTAAAATAATCTCCAAAACTAAAATTACCTAACATTTTAAAAAATGTATGATGTCTATTTGTAAAACCTACATTTTTTAAATCATTATGTTTACCTCCTACACGTATACATTTTTGTATAGTAGTAATTCTAGAGTAAGGAGATTTTTTATATCCTAAAAAATATTCTTTAAATTGATTCATTCCTGCATTTGTAAATAATAATGATTTATCATTATATGGAATTAAAGAACTACCTTTTATTATTTTATGTTTTTTTTTATGAAAAAAGTTTAAAAACATTTCACTTATATTTATTTTGTTTTTCATATATAAAGATCTTTATAAAATTTTTAATATTTATTTAATAAAAATAATTTATAAAATAAAAAATTTTATTTATATTATTTTTTTTTAAAAAAAATTTTCCGTATTTTTTTTTCAATTTCATCAGATTTAATTATATTTTTTTTTAAAAAATTTATGGCGTTTATTTTTCCTTGCCCAATTTTTTCATTTTTATAACTATACCATGATCCACATTTTTCAATAATTTTATTTTTAACTCCTAAATCTAATAATTCTCCATAAAAATTTATTCCTTGTCCATATATAATTTGAAATTCAGCTTGTTTAAAAGGTACAGCAACTTTATTTTTAACAACTTTTACCCTAGTTTCATTACCTATAATTTCATCTCCTTGTTTAACATTACCAATTTTTCTAATATCTAATCTTATAGAAGCATAAAATTTTAATGCATTACCTCCAGTAGTTACTTCAGGATTACCAAATAAAATTCCAATTTTCATTCTTATTTGATTAATAAAAATTAATAATGTATTAGATTGTTTTAAATTACTTGCTAATTTACGCATAGCTTGACTCATCATTCTTGCAGCTAATCCTATATGTGAATCTCCTATTTCTCCTTCTATTTCAGCTTTTGGTGTTAAAGCAGCTACAGAATCTACAATAATAACGTCTACAATTCCTGATTTTGCTAATGAATCACATAATTCTAATGCTTGTTCTCCTGTATCAGGTTGTGAACATAATAGTTTATTAATATTAACATTTAATTTTTTAGCATAAATAGGATCTAATGCATGTTCTGCATCAATAAAAACACATACTTTGCCTAATTTTTGAGCTTGAGCAATAATTTGTAGTGTTAAAGTAGTTTTACCAGATGATTCAGGACCATATATTTCAACTATTCTTCCCATGGGTAATCCACCAATACCTAATGCTATATCTAAAGATATAGATCCTGTAGATATAGATTCTATATCCATAGTTCTATTATCACCTAAACGCATAATAGAACCTTTACCAAATTGGTTTTCTATTTGTATAATAGCATTTTCAATAGCTACTTGTTTTTTTTTTTCTAAATTCATAATTTAGACCTTAAATTATTTAAAATAAATTTAATTTATGATATTTGTAAAAATTTTTTCATTTATAATATAATTATTAATATAAATTTATTATTAATAATATATTAATATGTCTAAAAAAAATAATTTTTATAAAAAAGCAAATTTTATTTTAAATATACAAGAATTAGAATGTCCAAAAACAATTATGATGATTAAGAAAATTACATTTAATATGAAAAAAAATGAAATTTTATTAATCATTACTAATGATAAATTAGTTAATTTAGATATTGAATATTTTTGTTATTTTATGAAATATAGTATAATTGATAAAAAAACATGTAAAATTCCATATTTATTTTTAATAAAAAAATTATAATTATTATTTTAATAAATTTTTTTACATAAAATGTATGTAACAATACTAAATTTTTTTTTTCGATATATTATCCAATTTTTTGGTAAAAAAAAATTTTGACTTTTAGATTTATATTGAATAAAAATTTTAGCATTATTTTTTAACCAATTATTTTTTTCTAATAAAATACAAGTTTTGTATAATAAAATATTTTTTTTACAAAAAGGAGGATCAATAAAAATAAGATCATATTTTATGGTCGCTTTTTTTGATAAAAAATTTAAAGTATTTTTATAAATTAAAAAAATATTTTTTATTTTTAATAAAATAATATTTTTTTTTATTTGTTTAAAAATTTTTTTATTATTTTCTAATAAAGTAGCTGAATAAGCATTTCTAGATAAAGCCTCAAAACTTAAAATACCAGTTCCTGCATAACAATCTAAACATGTCAACATATGTATATCATTCATTATCCAATTAAATAAATTATGACGAATAAAATTCATTGTAGGTCTTAATATTTTAGTATTAATTACATTTATTTTTTTATTTTTCCATTTACCTGAAATAATACGAATATTATTTAAAAAAAAATTTTTTTTCATAATTTATGTAAAAAAAAGAAGAAATATTAATTACTTTAAAATTTATTTTGATATATTATTTAAATAACAATTTAATTTAATTATATCAAGTATTTTTTTATTATAAAATTTAAAAAAAATTTGATAAAATAAAAATGATAAAAAAAGAAAATTTTCTTAAAAATAATAAAAAAAAAAAAATAGGTTTTTTTAGTTATTTAAAAAAAAAATTATTTAAAACAAGTAAAAATATTGGTACAGAAATTATTAATCTTTTTAAAAAAAAATATGTTATTGATAAAAAATTATTTTCTAAATTAAAAGAAACATTAATTATTTCTGATGTAGGTATAAAAACTACTAATAAAATTATTAATTTAACTAAAAAATATGCAAAATTAAATAAATTACAAAATTCTTCTCAATTATATAAATATATTAAAACAGAAATGTTAAAGATTTTACTTCCTTCGGAAGTACCATTAATTATTAATAATCAAAAAAAGCTTTTTATAATATTAATTATTGGTGTAAATGGAGTAGGTAAAACAACAACAATTGGTAAATTAGCATATTTTTTTCGTCAGCAAGGAAAATCTGTTTTTTTAGCATCAGGAGATACTTTTAGAGCAGGCGCTCATGAACAATTATACTCTTGGAGTAATAAAAGTAATAGTTTTTTTACAGAAAATACAAAAAAAAGAGATAGTTCTGCTATTATTTATGATGCAATATTAAAAGCTAAAAAAAATAAAATTGATATTTTAATTGCAGATACTTCAGGAAGATTACAAAATAATATTTCATTAATGGAAGAATTAAAAAAAATTGTTCGTGTAATAAAAAAAAATAATGGGGTTCTTAATGAAACTATGTTAATTTTAGATGCTAATATTGGGCAGAATTCTATTAATCAACTTAAAGTATTTCATCATAATATAGGAGTAACAGGAATTACAATAACTAAAATTGATGGTACTGCAAAAGGTGGTATTATTTTTTCTTTAGCAGATAAATTTAATATTCCAATAAGATATTTTGGAACTGGAGAAAAAATTACTGATTTGTATTTATTTAATGCAAAAAATTTTATAAATACAATTTTTCCAGAAAATAAATAAATATTAATTTTTTAATTTTTATTAAATTAAAATTATATTTATAATCTTTTAATTTTTGGAGGATTTAATGTATAAAAATATATTTACCTCTAGGTTAAGAACCTCTGTCCCTATGGGAACATTAGATTCTTATATTTATACTACTAATAGTTATCCAATGTTAACCTCTAAAGAAGAAAAAGAATTATCTGAAAAATTATATTATAAAGGAGATCTTAAATCAGCTAAAAAATTAATTTTATCACATTTAAGATTTGTAATTCATGTAGCTAAATATTATTCTGGATATGGTCTACAACAAGCTGATATTATTCAAGAAGGTAATATAGGCTTAATGAAAGCTGTACGTAGATTTAATCCTGAAATAGGTGTACGTTTAGTATCCTTTGCTATTCATTGGATAAAAGCTGAAATACATGAATACGTATTACGTAATTGGAGAATAGTAAAAGTAGCAACTACAAAAGCTCAAAGAAAATTGTTTTTTAATCTAAGAAAAGCAAAACAAAGACTAGGTTGGTTTAATCAAGATGAAATTAAAATAGTTGCTAAAGAATTAGGAGTATCTATTAAAGATGTTTGTGAAATGGAATCACGTATGTCAGCTCAAGATATAGGTGATAATATTAATTTAAAAGATAATTTTAAAAATAAAAATTTTAATTCACATCTTTTTTTCAAAGATCATAATTCTAATTTTGCAAATATAATTGAAAAAAATAATTGGAATAAATATATTTCAAATAAATTATATATAGCTGTTTCAAAATTAGATTATCGTAGTCGTAATATAATTAATTTAAGATGGTTAAATAAAAATAAAAAAAAAATTACATTGCGTGAGTTAGCAGATTATTATGGTATATCTGCTGAACGTATTAGACAATTAGAAAAAAATGCAATGAAAAAATTACGTTTTATTATTGAACATTTATTTAAAAAATAATTTATAATGTATATTATATTAATTAATATTTTTTTTACTATTTTTATGTAATAATATTTATTTAATATAAATAAAATATTAAAATTTTATTAATATAAGGACATAAATAATGGCAGGAAAAAGAGGTATTAATAAAGTAATTATAATTGGATATTTAGGAAAAGATCCTGAAATACGTTATATGCCTAATGGAAATCCAGTTGTAAATATTATAGTTGCAACTTCAGATAGTTGGAAAGATAAAAATACTGGAGAAAATAAAGAAAAAACTGAATGGCATCGTATAATAATATTTGGAAAATTAGCAGAAATTTCTCATGAGTATTTAAAAAAAGGTTTTCAAGTATATATTGAAGGTTTTTTACAAACTCGTAAATGGCAAAATCAAAATGGACAGGATAATTACATAACTGAAATAATTGTAGGTATAGGTGGTATTATGCAAATATTAGGAAATCCACGAAAAAATGATAATAAAATTAATATCTTAAAAAGAGATAAAAATAACAAAGAAATTAAAAGTAAATGGAATGAAAAAACAAAAATTTCTGATTTATTAGAAAAAGAAAATAATGACGAATCATTAATTAAAAAAAATGAAAATATTATTGATTTTGATGATGATATTCCTTTTTAATTATTGATAATTAGAATCATTTTTTGGAAAAATTTAAATTTATATTATGTTTTATAATAATAAATCACTTTTAAAACTTAAAAAAAAATTTTCAAAAAAAATACCTTTAATTAAAGGTACAGTAAAAATATTAGATGAAAAATTAGGAATTTTAGAAACAAAAGAAAATTATATATATTATATATCTTATATTTATTTAAAATCTTTAATGTTAGGAGATTATATATTAGCTAGTGTACAATACGATAATAATAAATTACAAGTTATACCAATTAAATTATTAAAATCAAGTATTAATATTTTTAAAGGAATTATTAAAAAAAAAAATAATAATATTCATATTATTCCAGAAAAAAAAATTTTATATAATAATTTTCTTAAATGTATTGTAAAAGATAATATAAAAAATATTTTAAAAAATGGAGATAAAGTAATAGCTAAAATTATTAATCATCCTTTAAAAGGAAATTCTGGATTTATAGCAGAAATAAAAGAATTAATTAATGAAGATAATAATTTTTTAATGCCATGGTGGAAAAGATTATTAAACTATAATCTTCCAATTGATGCTCCTAGTGATAATTTATGTAAAAAAATAAAATTTTTAGATAAAAATATTTCTAGAATAGATTTAACTAAATTATGTTTTATTACTATAGATAATAGTGATACTAAAGATATAGATGATGCTATATATATAGAAGAAAAATCTTTAAATGAATTATTAGTATATGTAGCTATCGCAGATCCTTCTGCTTATTTTAAAAAAGATAGTCAAATAGATAAAATTGCGTCTCAAAGAATGTTTACAAATTATTTACCTGGTTTAACAATACCTTTATTACCAAAATTATTATCAGAAAATTTATGTTCTTTAAATCCTAAAAAAATTAGACCTGTTTTAGTTTGTAAAATGATTATTAATCATAAAGGTTTTTTATCTAAAAAAAGTAATTTTTTTTTAGGTTGGATAAAATCAAAAGCTAAATTAAATTATAATAATGTTTCAAATTGGTTAGAAAAAATAGGAACATGGAAACCAGAAAATAATCAAATAAAAGAACAAATTATTTTTTTATATAAATTTTATTTATTTCGTAAAAAATGGAGTTATAAAAATATTGTATATTTTCATAATGTTAATTATAAATTTATTTTTGGTAATAAAGGAAATATATTAAATATAGTAATAGATAAAAAGAGAATTGCTCATAAAATAATTGAAGAAGTTATGATAGCAGCTAATATATGTGCTGCTGAAATATTATATAAAAATTTAGGTTTTGGTATATATAATACATATTATGGATTTAATATAAATAAAATTGATAAAATAATAAAATTATTACACGAATATAATATAAATTATGATAAGTATTTTTTAATGACTTTTAAAGGATATAGAACAGTATATAAAAAATTATATGATTTAAATTTACAATTTATTTTAAATAAAATAAAAAAATATCAATTAATTACTTTATTTAATACTAATCCTGGTCCTCATTTTGCATTAGGCTTAAAAAGATATGCTACTTGGACATCTCCTATACGTAAATTTGGAGATATTATAAATCATAGATTAATTAAATCTATTATAAATAAAAAAAATAATATAAATAAACCTTTTAAAGGTTTATATTTAAATATGAATTATCAACGTTATTTAAATAAACAAGTAAAAAAGGATTTATTTAATTTTTTATATTCAGAATATTTTAAAAATATAGAAATTCGTAATAAAATTTTTAAATCTGAAATTATTGATATTTTATTTATTGGAATAAAAGTAAGATTAATTAAAAATGGAGCTTATGCTTTTATACCTAAAAAATTTTTATATGCTAATATAATTATAAATGAAGAAAAAGGAATGATCTTTATTAAAGATAAATTATTATATAAGATTACTGATAAAATTCAAGTTATTATAAAAGAAATAAATACTAATATTATTATTGTTAAAATAATTTAATTTTTAATTTTTAATTTTTTATTGGATGAAATTTATATGACAGTTAAAGGACATATAATATTTACTATAGCTAGTAGCATTTTAATACAACATTTTATTTTTTCAAAAATATTGTATCATGATGATTGGTGGAGAATTATTCCTATTTCGATAATAACATGTTTATTACCTGATATAGATAATCCTAAATCTACTATAGGAAGTAAAATAAAAATTTTTTCTTATTTAATAAATCAAATATTTGGTCATAGAGGTTTTACACATAGTTTATTATCTTTAATTAGTTTTGGATTTATTATATTTTCTATTAATTTACAATTAAATAATATTATTTATATTAAATTAGGTTTAATTATAGGTTATTTAAGTCATATTATTGCAGATATATTAACTCCTTTAGGAGTTCCTTTATTATGGCCTTATAAAAAAAAATATAAGTTACCACTTATTAATAAAAAGTTCATGAAAGAAGATATTTTTTGTTATTTATATTTGATTTTTTCTTTATATTTATTATATCCTATTTGTAATAATATTATAATGAAAATTTTTGTTTAATAAAATATTTATAATATTTATATTATAAAATTATTTTTGATTATTTAAAATTTTATTTGTTTTCTTATAAATAAGAATATGAAATTATGTTACCTAAAAAAAAAATATTAGTTACTTGTGCATTACCATATGCTAATGGAAGTATTCATCTTGGCCATATGTTAGAACATATACAAGCGGATATTTGGGTTCGATATAATAGAATGAATGATCATGAAATATATTTTATTTGTGCTGATGATGCTCATGGTACTCCTATTATGTTGAAAGCTAAACAACTTAAGATTAATCCAGAAAAAATGATTCATAAAATATATCATGAACATGTTTTAGATTTAAAAAATTTTAATATTAGTTATGATGATTATCATACTACACATAGTGATGAAAATTTTTTTTTTTCAAAATTAATTTTTAATCGCTTAAAACAAAAAAAATTCATAAAAAAAAAAACTGTTCAACAACTATATGATTTAACATATAATACATTTTTACCTGATAGATTTGTTAAAGGACAATGTCCTAATTGTAATTCTATTAATCAATATGGCGATAATTGTGATAATTGTGGTTCTATTTATTCATCTATTAATCTAATTAATCCAATTTCTATTTTATCTCATACAACTCCTGTATTATGTAATTCTAAACATTATTTTTTTGATTTACCTCAATTTAATGATTTTTTAAAAAATTGGATTAATTCTGGTGTTATAGATAAAATAATTAAAAATAAAATAAAAGAATGGTTTATAAAAGGATTAAAATCATGGGATATTACTAGAGATGGACCATATTTTGGTTTTAAAATTCCTAAATGTATAAATAAGTATTTTTATGTATGGTTAGATGCTCCAATTGGTTATATAAGTACTTTTAAACATTTATGTACAAAAAATAAAAAATTAAATTTTAATGAATGGTGGACAAAAAATTCGGATACAAAATTATACCATTTTATAGGTAAAGATATAATTTATTTTCATAGTTTATTTTGGCCTGCTATATTAGAGGGAAGTGATTTTAGAAAACCTAATAGATTATTTGTTCATGGACATGTAACATTAAATGGCCATAAAATGTCAAAATCTAAAGGTAATTTTATTACAGCTAAAAATTGGTTAAGTATTTTAGATTCTGATAGTTTACGTTATTATTATGCTTCTAAATTATCGTCTAATATCAATGATATTGATTTTAATTTTTTTGATTTTGTAAATAAAATTAATGGAGATATTGTAAATAAAATTGTTAATTTGGCTTCAAGAAATGCATATTTTATTAATAATTATTTTGATAATAATTTGTCTAAAGAAATTGATATATTTTTTTATTTAAAATTTTTAAAAAAATCAGAAATTATTCATGATTATTTAATTAAATGTAAATTTAGTCATGCTATTAAACAAATTTTAATTTTATCAGATATAGCTAATTGTTATATAGATAAATATAAACCATGGTTACTTATTAAAAATAATTCTAAAAAAAAAGATGTCCAAGATATTTGTTCTATGGGTATTAATATGTTTCGTATAATAATGACTTATATAAAACCAATTATGCCTATTTTATCTAAAAAAACCGAATTTTTTTTAAAAAAAAAATTATTTTTTCATCAAATAAAACATCCTTTAATTAATAGAAAAATTAATAAATTTAAACCATTATTTAATAGAATAAACATTAAAAATTTTGAAAAACTATTAAAAATATAAATTTATATTATTTTAATTTTATTTTAAAAGGTAAATTTTATTATTTAATAATTTTACGAGGAACTCTTTGTGATAATGAACACATTAATTCATATCCAGTAGTATTTGCAGATTTTGCTACATTATCTATTTTTATATTATTTCCCCATAATTCTACAGAATTTCCTATTTTTGCTTTAGGAATATTTTTTAAATCTATAGCTAACATATCCATACATATATTACCTAATATTTTTGTTTTAATTCCTTTAATAAAAACAAAAGTTTTATTATTAATATTTTTAGGATAACCATCTGCATATCCACATGCAATAATACCTATTTTACGTTTTGTTTTTACAAAATATGTACAATTATAACCTATAGTTTGTCCTGATTTAATTTTTTGAATAGATATTATTTTACTTTTTAAAGTCATTACTGGTTGTATTTTCTTTTTTGAAATATCTTTCCAATTTCCAGTAGGAGAAGCTCCATATAAAATAATACCAACTCTTATCCAATCATGATGTGTATATGAATGCCATAATGTAGCTGCAGAATTAGCAAATGAACGC
>NZ_CP046210.1:817-16576 GCF_012570535.1 Enterobacteriaceae endosymbiont of Donacia semicuprea | reverse complement strand
ACAAGTAAAATTACGATAATTATAAATATTTTTTTTTATAATTTTTAATTGTTTAAATACACAATGAGAATTTTTTGAAGCATCAGCAAAATGAGTCATTAATGTAATGTTTTGAATATTAATATTAGTTTTTAAAATATTAATTATATTATTAATATTTTGAGGTAAAAATCCTAATCTATTCATACCGCTATTAATTTTAATATATATATTAAGAGGATAATATGATTTATATTTAAGTAATATTTTAATTTGCCATTTATTATGTATTGTGATAGTTAAATAATATTTATAAATTAAATATAAATCTTTTTTACTAAAAAAACCTTCTAATAAAAGAATAGGTTTATCACAACCATTTTTTCTTAAAATTATAGCTTCTTCTAATGTTAATACAGCAAAACCATCACTTTTTTTAAGAATTGGAAAAATATTTTTAATACCATGTCCATAAGCATTTGCTTTTAATACAGACCAAATTTTGGTTTTACCTATAATATTTTTTATTATTTTAAAATTATTTTTTAATGCATTACTATTTATAGTAGCTAAGATAGGTCTTGTTGTCATAAATTATATCTCTACAAATTATTAAAAATATATCATATTTTTATATTAAAAATAAATTATATTAATTTTTTTTTACATAAAATTATTAATATATATTATTTTTAAAAAAATTTAAATTATATAATATTTTCTATATTTTAATTTAAATTAATATTTAATTTTCAAAAAGTTTATTATATAATCATAATAATGAGATTGTAATTTTTTATATAAAGGATTTTAATCATGATTACTAGTAAATTTGGTCTTGGACAACAAGTAAGACATAAATTATTAGGTTTTTTAGGAGTTATAGTTGATGTTGATCCAGAATATTCTTTACATAATCCTAAACTTGATGAAGTTGCAGAAAGTATAACATTACGTAATAAACCATGGTATCATGTAGTTATGGAAGATGATACAGGACAACCTATACATACTTATTTAGCAGAAGCTCAATTATCAGGAGAACCATTAGATAATGAGTATTCAGAAAATTCATCATTAGATGAATTAGCTAGTTCAATAAAAAAACAATTAATAACTCCTAGATTAAGGAATTAATATAAATTATTATATAATTTAAAGTTATTAAATTATTTATTTTATTATATAAATAAATTTATTATTTATTAATTTTTATAAAATTTATTGATTTTTTAATATGATACACAATTTTTTTCTTACCCATTAAATAAATAATATTATTAATAGGTGGAGTATTTTCTAATCCAGTAATAAATAAACGTAAAATCATTGCTAGTTTTTGAAAAGTAATATTTAATTTAAATAAAATTTTTTTTAAAAAAATATTTATATTATCTATAGACCATACTTTAATATTATTTAATTTTTTTAAAAATATTTCTAAAATCATTTTAGTTTTTAAATTTAAGTATTTTTTTATTAAATTATTATTTTTATAATTTGGATATTTATAAAAAATATAACATAAATTATTTATTTCATTTAATGTATTACATCTATTAGGAAAAATTTTATATAAATCTTCTATTTTTGGACCATTATCAATGTTTATATTACGTTTTTTACAAAATAATTTTAAATAATTTATCATATTTTTTTTAGATAATTTATTTAAATAATATTTATTAAACCAATTTAATTTTTTTATATTAAAAATACTAGATGATTTATTAAGATTTTTTAAATTAAATAATTTCTTCATTTCTTCTAATGAAAAAATTTCTTTATTTCCATAAGACCAACCTAATAGTAAAATATAATTTAATAAAGCTTCTGGTAAATATCCTTTTTCTTTATATTTAAAGATATTTATATTATGATCTCTTTTAGAAATTTTTTTTCCTAAATTATCAGTAATTATAGAAACATGAGTATATATTGGTATATTAGCTCCAATAGAATTAATAATATGAATTTGTTTAGGAGTATTATTAATATGTTCTTCTCCTCTAATAATATGGGTAATTTTCATATCCCAATCATCTATAACAACACAAAAATTATAAGTTGGGATGCCATCTGTTCTTTTAATAATAAAATCTTCTAATTCATTATTATGAAATGTTATTTTACCTCTTACTGTATCTGTAAATGTTATATATTTATCATTAGGTATAAAAAATCTTACTGTATAAGGTTTATTTTTATTTTTTTCTATATTATTTATATTATTATAACATTTTCTATTATATTTAATTTTTTCTCCGTTTATAATTTGTGTTTCTTTATTTTTTTTTAAATGTTTTTTAGTGCAATAACATTTATAAGCAGTACCATTTTTTAACATATAATTAATAATTTCATTATATCTATTAATTCTTTTACTTTGAAAATATGGTTCTTCATCCCAATCAATATTTAACCATTTTAAAATTTTAAAAATATTTTCAATAAAAGAATTTTTTGATCTTTTAAAATCAGTATTTTCAATACGTAGTATAAAATTACCTTTATTTTTTCTCGCAAATAACCATGCATATAAAGCAGTACGAATATTACCTATATGTAAATAACCAGTTGGACTTGGTGCAAATCTTGTTTTAATTTTCATTATATTTATATTTTTATAATTTATATAGATTAATACTATTATATTAGTATATAATAATAATTATATTTTTATTTTAAATATTTTTAAAAAAAAATATTGACATTTTTATATTAATAAATATAGCATATAAGAACTGTTTTTTTGGGTGATTAGCTCAGTTGGTAGAGTACCTCCCCTACAAGGAGGGGGTCGCCGGTTCAAATCCGTCATCACCCATTAAATAATAATTTTATAAAATATTTTTTTGGGTCGTTAGCTCAGTTGGTAGAGCAGTTGACTTTTAATCAATTGGTCGCAGGTTCAAATCCTGCACGACCCAAAATAAATAAAAATCATTTATATTAAGTTATATATATTTATTTATATTTTAATTTATGTTAGATTATAAATATTAAAATAATAATTAAAATTTATTAATAATATTATGACATATTATTATAAAAAAAGAACTATATCAGTCAGTACATGATGTATCAAATATTGATTAAAAATATGGAAATATTACACTTTTCTTATATTTAATAAATACATATATTTTTAAAAATTTTACTCATCTAAGATGAGTATGATTACTTAAGAAAAACTAATCCTATAAAAGATACAGTAAGTACAAAATGTTATTTCATTATTAGAAAATATTTTAGGATGTGTTCTTAAAAGTAGTTTTATTTTTATTATTTATTTAATTATTATAATATTATTAAAACCAGAAGATTTAATTATTTTCCTAATAATTATTATGATGGTAGTTATAAACTATTTAAAAATCTTGAAAAAAAAATATATAAATTTATATTTATTAATATGTATAATAAAAAAAAATTTTAACTGTTTTAAAATATAAACTAAAATTAATTTTTATAGAAAAATCTAGTAATCCATTGTTAAATGTAATTAATATTTGAAGTTATTGTAATGAAATTAAAAAAATTAATGTAATAAGTATTATTAATGATATATTACTTACTCTATTATTACAAAATTTATTAGATTTAGAATCTGATTTAGTTATTCATTTTTGTACTAAATATTTAAATGGACATTCTGATATTATTTTAGGTGCTATTTATTATTTTAAAAAATATAAATATCATAAATAAATTATTATGGTCCTGGGGTTAACATAAGAATAACGTGTTCTGTATTTAATAGTTATTTTTTATTAATAGTTATTAGAACTTGATACCATAGATTAAAATTAGTTTAAAAAAAATACACTTATTATATTTGAATATTTAAAATAACAAAAACTAGTTAAAAAAATATATCATCTTTTATTTAAAAATAATATTAGACGTGAAATTATAAAGAAAAGACAACAATTATTTAGAGTTATATTAAGTTTTTAATTTAATGGTTCTAAAGAAATGTTAAAAATTTTTTTAAATTTATTAAAATTATTTACTTTAGCTGAATTTTTAGATAGTATTAAAATTCTTATTTTTTATTCAGCTATAATAATTTATACATGTATCATAAAAGATGAAATGATAAAGGAAGAAATTTCTAATTTATTATTTATTACGTATATTAAGTATATTCGAGTTAGAATTAAAGATCTAAAAAATCTTATAAAATATTTAGATATATCTTTTATATTAATTAAAAGATAATTATATATAAAAAATATTATTAATAAATTAGAATATTTTGCGCTCTACAGGATTCGAACCTGTGACAAATAGCTTAGAAGGCTATTGCTCTATCCTACTGAGCTAAGAGCGCAAAAAATTATTAATCCATAATAACATTATTATGTTATACATTCAAATTAATTAAATAAAATAAATTTATTTAATAATTTTATTATAAAATGAGTAATATTTAAATGAATGCTAAAATTATTAATGGCCATATTATTGCCAATAAAATATATTCAAAAATTATTAAAAAAATGAATAATATTTTATTTAAGGGGAAAAGAAGACCAAGTATAGGAATAATTTTAGTTGGCGATAATCAAGCATCTAAAATTTACATAAAAAATAAATTAAAAATATGTAAAAAATTAGGTTTTTTTTATTATAATTATAATTTAAATAAAAATATTAGCGAAAAAAAATTATTTAATATTATTGATTTTTTAAATCAAAATAAAAATATTGATGGAATTTTAATTCAATTACCATTACCTAATAAAATTAATACTATTAATATAATAGAAAGAATACTTCCAAAAAAAGATATAGATGGTTTTCATCCATATAATATTGGACGTTTATGTCAAAGAGCTCCTTTATTACGTCCTTGTACTTCTTTAGGAATATTAAAATTATTAAAATTTTATAATATAAATACTTATGGTCTAAATACAGTAATTATAGGAGCTTCTAATATAGTAGGTCGTCCAATAGCTATGGAATTATTATTATCTGGATGCACTGTAACTATTACACATCGTTATACAAAAAATTTAAAACATCATATAAAATATGCAGATTTATTAATAGTTGCCGTAGGCAAACCTAATTTTATACCAGGTGATTGGATTAAACTAGGAGCCATTGTAATAGATGTAGGTATTAATATAGTGGATAAAAATAAAATTATAGGTGATATTGATTTTAATATAGCTAAAAAAAGAGCATCATATATTACTCCTGTACCAGGAGGTATAGGACCTATTACAGTAGCAACGCTAATGCAAAATATTTTATATGCATATGAAAAAACATAATTTTTTTATTATAAATAAATTAAGATTATATATTTATTTAAATATAAAAATAAAGTTAATTATTAAGCCGGATTCAGTCAAGAACAGTCATTTATCTAGAATAATAATCACTTATTATTTCAAGCAGCTTACCCAGATTTATAGTACGGGTATCATACAAATCTTATTTAGCCTTGCTCCTAGTGGAGTTTACATTGACATATATTATTACTAATATATCGGTATGCTTTTACCATACCTTTTCACCCTTACCAAAAATATTTTTTTGGCGGTATTCTTTCTGTTGCACTATTCGTAAGTTCACACTTCCCAGTAATTATCTGGCACTATAACCCAATGGAGTCCGGACTTTCCTCTTTTATTAATTATTAATAAAAGCGACTGTTTTAATTAACTTTATAATATAAAGTATTATATATTATATATTTTAATATTAACATTTATTTTTTATATGAAATTCATATAATATATTTTTTTTAATAGAATAAATTTTTGAAGTAATATTTATTGCTTTTTTTATTGATAATTCTTGTTTTAAAATTAAAAATGTTTGAATTATTTTTGAAGAAATTTTATTATTAATTTTATAATTATATCCATCTATAACTAATACTATTTCTCCTTTTAATCGATTAGAATCTAATTTTATCCATTTTATTAAATTTGTAATTTTATCACCATATATATTTTCCCATTTTTTTGTTAATTCTTTAGCAAAGACTATATATCTATTTTTTCCAAAAATTTTTTCTATATCATACAAACATTTTAATAATCTATGTTTAGATTCATAAATAATTAAAGTTCTATTCTCAAATTTTAATTCATTTAATCTTTTTATTCTTTTACTTTTTTTTTTAGATAAAAATCCTTCATAACAAAATCTATTTGTTGCTAATCCTGAAGCTGAAAGAGCTAAAATAGCCGCACATGCTCCAGGAATAGGTATGATTTTAATATTTGAGTATTGTTGACGACATAATTGAATAATTCTATATCCAGGATCACTGATTAATGGAGTTCCAGAATCTGAAACTAATCCTATGTTATAACCTTTTTGTATTTTTTCTAAAAAAAATTTTGCATTTTTTTTCTCATTATATTCATAATAAGAATATAATTTATTTTTAATATTAAAATTTTTTAATAGTAATCCTGTTTTTCTTGTATCTTCTGCTAAAATTAAATCTACTTTATTAAAAGTTATTATAGCTCTATTACTTATATCATTATAATTACCTATTGGAGTAGAAATAATATATAAATTACCTATTTTTGAATTATTATTATTCATATTTTTAATAATTAATTTTAAAATATTTACTTTAAATTTTTAATGAAATATATTATTATACACAAGATAATAAATAATTACAGATATAAGATGGAGGAATGGCCGAGTGGTTGAAGGCACCGGTCTTGAAAACCGGAAGTAGATAAACTATTCGAGAGTTCGAATCTCTCTTCCTCCTTAAGTTACCAATAATAAATATATTTAAATTTAATTAAATTAAATATGGTAAAAAAATGTTTATTTTTAATAAAGAAAAAAAAGTAAGTAGTAAACATGATTCGTGGAATGAAGATTTAGCTATTCAAATAGCATTTAAAGAAAGCATAGTATTAACTTCAAATCATTGGAAGGTTATATATACATTGCGTTCATTATATTTACAATTTAATATAATTCCTAATTTACGTATTTTAATAAATGTATTAAGAAAAAAATATACATCTATAAATTGGAATAGTATAGTGTTTTTTGAATTATTCCCTAAAGGATCTATAAAACAAGCATCGAATATTGCAGGATTACCACAAAAAAATATTTGTTTATAAAAAAACAAATATTTTTTATATGAATGTGTAGAATATATTTTATATTTTTAAAAAATACTTAAATATATAATCAATTTTCTTAGAAAAAAAATAAATGATAATCCAAATAAAACTATTAAAAATACTTTGTAAAAATAAATTTTGATAGGTAAATTCAATATTATTTATATAATATATAATTACATTTAAAATATATAAAATACATGTTATAAATAATATTTTATATATTATATTAAAATTTATAATTAATTTGTAATTAGATGATAAAAAATATGTTAATATACTTAGTAATAAACTATGAACACCTAAAATATTATTTGTAAATAAATCTACAAATAGTCCTATAAAAAAACTTGTTATTATATTAATAATATAAGGATATTTTAGTAACCAATAAATTAAAATGAGTAATAACCATGATATATGTAAATTACTGTTACTACTTTTAGTAAGTATTATTTGCAAAAATAATGATATTATTAATGTTAAATAAATATATAATTTTAAAAAATAATTTTTCATGTTTTTTTAATTAATTAATAATAATAAATATTTTATTTTTTCAATTTGCATAAATGGTTTTGCGTATACTATTTTTAAATTTTTTTCTTTATCAAATTTTATTTTTGTTATTATCCCTACGGGATATCCTATAGGATATTCTTGATCTATCCCAGAAGTAATTAAAATATTTCCTTTATTAATAATTATATCTGGTGATATATATTCAGATTTAAGTTCTTTTGAACATCCGTTCCCATTAATTATAAATTTAATATTACTATTTTTTATTTGTACCGGTATAAAAATATTTTTATTACAAATTAATAAAACTTGACTACTTTTTTTTTTAACAGTTATTACTTGACCTATTATGCCCTTTTCATTAAGAACAATTGTTCCTTGTTTTATATTATCTTTATGACCTTTATTAATAAAAATTTTATTTTTATATATAGGAAAATAAATAGGTATTATTTCTGCTATTATGTTTTTTTTTTTTTTAAAAATTGGTAATTTTAGAATTTTTTTTAAATTAGTATTTTCATATTGAACTTTTTTTAAATTATATAATTTTATATTTTGTTGTAATATTTTATAAAATAAGTATCTATTTTGTTTTTGTAATAAATTATTTTTTTTAAAATAATCTAATATACTTATATATAAGTAATATGGTTTATTTATTATAAAATAAACAGGACTAATTTTATTATCAATAAAATATCTTATTTTTATAAAATAATTAGAATATACGTCTGTAATAATAATTATTACTGAAATTATTATAGCCATAATAACTCTAATTATAAAAATGGGTTTTTTATTAAAAATTAATTTCATAAATATATTATCTTAATAATTTATAGTTATTCTTCACTAAATAAATCTCCTCCATGTGTATCAATCATGTCTAAAGCCTTTCCTCCACCTCTTGCTACACAAGTTAATGGATCATCTGCAATAGAAACTGCTATTCCTGTTTCTTCTATTAATAATTTATCAAAATTTTTTAATAAAGCGCCTCCACCAGTTAAAACCATACCTCTTTCTGCAATATCTGCCGCTAATTCAGGAGGGCATTGTTCTAATGCAATCATTACAGCACTAACTATTCCTGTTAAAGGTTCTTGAAGAGCTTCTAATATTTCATTAGAATTTAATTTAAAACTTCTTGGAACTCCTTCAGCTAAATTTCTTCCTCTTACTTCAATTTCTAATATTTCTTCATTATTATAAGCAGAACCTATTTGATGTTTAATTTTTTCAGCTGTAGCTTCTCCGATTAAAGATCCATAATTACGTCGTACATGACTAATAATAGCTTCGTCAAATTTATCTCCTCCTATTCTTACAGAAGAAGAATATACTACTCCATTAAGAGAAATAACAGCAACTTCAGTTGTACCTCCGCCTATATCTATAACCATAGATCCTGTTGCTTCAGAAACAGGTAAACCAGCTCCAATAGCCGCTGCCATTGGTTCTTCTATTAAAAAAACTTCTCTTGCACCTGCTCCTTGAGCTGATTCGCGAATAGCTCTTCTTTCAACTTGAGTAGCTCCTACAGGAACACATACTAATACTCTAGGACTAGGACGCATAAAACTATTACTATGTACTTGTTTAATAAAATGTTGTAACATTTTTTCAGTAATAGAAAAATCTGCTATAACACCATCTTTCATCGGTCTAATAGCTGCAATATTTCCAGGAGTTCTTCCTAACATCTTTTTAGCATTATAACCTACAGCTGCTACACTTTTAGGAAAACCTGCTTTATCTTGTCGAATTGCAACAACAGAAGGCTCATTAAGAACAATTCCTTGTCCTTTAACATAAATTAAAGTGTTTGCTGTTCCTAAATCTATAGATAAATCATTAGAAAACATTCCCCGAAATTTTTTTAACATAATAAAAAAACCCGATTTATATTTGATAATTATTTTAATTAAATAAAATTTATTATATTCTTAGTGAAATACATAATAACATTATATTTAAAATAAATATAATGTTATTTAAATAAATTTCTTTACTTTGTAAGTAAAAGTAATGATATAATACTTATATTTAAATAATTTTTTAATTAATTGTATAAAAATGTAATGGAAAAAAAAAAAAATTATCATATTTTAGTATTAAATGGTCCAAATTTAAATCTTTTAGGTATCAGAGAACCAAAAAAATACGGATATCATTCTTTAAATGAAATTATTCAAATTTTAACTAAAGAAGCAAAAAAAAAATATTGTAAATTAAGTCATTTTCAATCTAATGCAGAATATAAATTAATTAATTATTTGATAACATATAAAAATTATTTTGATTATATTATTTTTAATCCAGCATCTTTTACGCATACTAGTATAGCTTTACGTGATACTTTATTAGCAATAAATATTCCTTTTATAGAATTACATATTACAAATATATATAATAGAGAATCTTTTAGAAAAAAATCATTTTTTTCAGATATTTCTAGTGGAATTATTATTGGATTAGGTACTGACGGATATATTTTATCATTAAAATTTATTTTAAAAAAATTACTTAATTAATTTTTTATTTTTTTAAAAAAAAAAGATGGATTAACTTCACCATAACTATTTATAATTTTTACTTCTGGTTCTAACCAAATATCAAATTTTATTCCTACAGTATTATATATTTTAATAGCTAGTTTAAGTATATCCATACCTGTTGCATTATTAGATTTATTTAAAATTATTAATGCTTGTTTTGAATGAACCATAACACCATTTTGAATGTATCCTTTAAATTTACATTGATTAATTAACCATCCTGCGGATAATTTTAATTTATTATTTTCTATAAAAATAGGAATTTGAGGATAAATTTTTAATAATTTTAATCCTAGTTTAGAAGATATAAATGGATTTTTAAAAAAACTTCCTGCATTACCATAAATTTTAGGATTAGGAATTTTTTTTTTTCTAATATTACAAATATAATTAAAAATTTGTTGGGGAGTAATATTAACATTAGTTCTTAATTTTTTCAAATCTTTATAATTTAAATTTGGAATCCATTTCTTAGATAATGATAATCCTATTGAAATAATAATATGATTTTTATAATCATCATGCTTAAAAATACTATCTCGATATTTAAATTTACATTTTTTTTTATTTATTCTTTGTATTTTTTGATTAATAGGATTTATAATATCTACATATTGACAAAAATCTTTTATACTAGAACCATAAGCGCCAATATTTTGTATTGGAGCAGAACCAACGCTTCCAGGTATTAATGCTAAGTTTTCTAAACCATAAATTTTATTTTTAATAGTATTTTTAACTAATTTATGCCAATTTTCACCAGAATTTATATGTAAATTCCAATATTTTGATGATTCATTTATATGAATGCCTTTAATTTTATTAATAACAACAAGACCGTAAAAGTTATTTAAAAATAAAACATTACTTCCTTTACCTAAAATTAAACATGGTAATTTTTTTTTTTTATATTTTTTCCATATCTGACATAATTGTTTTAGATTTTTAACTTTTATAATTTTAATTGCATTATTTTTTATATTAAAAGTATTTAATTTATTTAATGAATAATTACAGATCATTTTGTGGTTTATCTTATAATAAAATTATCCTGGTATTTTCCTACTCTTACATGAGGAGACCTCATACTACCATCGGCACTATAATGTTTCACTTCTGAGTTCGGAATGGATTCAGGTGGTACCATTACGTTATTTATACCAGGAATTTTTACTTATAAATATTATTAGATTAAATTAATATTAAAAAAATCTAAACGATTCTGGTGTTGTAAGGTTAAGACTCACGGGTGTTTATTAGTACTGGTTAGCTTAACATATTACTATGCTTACACATCCAGCCTATCAACGTCATAGTCTTTAACGTCCCTTAAGGAATTTTTACAAATAATTAATAAAAATTCAGGGAAGATTAATCTTAAGGTAAGTTTCGCACTTATATGCTTTCAGCGCTTATCTTTTCCGTATTTAGCTACCGGGCAATGCCATTGGCATGACAACCCGAACACCAGAGATACGTTCACTCCGGTCCTCTCGTACTAGGAGCAAATCCTTTCAATCTTCCAACGCCCACGACAGATAGGGACCGAACTGTCTCACGACGTTCTAAACCCAGCTCGCGTACCACTTTAAATGGCGAACAGCCATACCCTTGGGACCTACTGCAGCCCCAGGATGTGATGAGCCGACATCGAGGTGCCAAACACCGCCGTCGATATGAACTCTTGGGCGGTATTAGCCTGTTATCCCCGGAGTACCTTTTATCCGTTGAGCGATGGCCCTGTCATATAGAACCACCGGATCACTAAGACCTGCTTTCGCATCTGTTTGAATTGTCATTCTCACAGTTAAGCCAGCTTTTGCCTTTGTACTAACCTCACGATTTCCGACCGTGATTAGCTGACCTTAGTACTCCTCCGTTACTCTTTAGGAGGAGACCGCCCCAGTCAAACTACCCACCAGACACTGTCTCTAACCCGGATAACGGGTTTAGGTTAGAATAATAAATATTAAAGGGTGGTATTTCAAGGTTGACTCAATACCAACTGGCGTCAATATTTCATAGTCTCCCACCTATCCTACACATTAATATTAATTATTCAATATCAAGCTATAGTAAAGGTTCACGGGGTCTTTCCGTCTTGCCGCGGGTATACTGCATCTTCACAGCAATTTCAATTTCACTGAGTCTCGGGTGGAGACAGTCTGACCATCATTACGCCATTCGTGCAGGTCGGAACTTACCCGACAAGGAATTTCGCTACCTTAGGACCGTTATAGTTACGGCCGCCGTTTACCGGGGCTTCGATCAAGAGCTTCTTAATAAATAATAACTCTTTCAATTAACCTTCCGGCACCGGGCAGGCGTCACACCGTATACGTCCACTTACGTGTTTGCACAGTGCTGTGTTTTTAATAAACAGTTGCAGTCAGCTATTATCTTAGACTGATTTCAGCTCCAAAAGTAAATTTTTTCACTTACAATCAGCGTGCCTTCTCCCGAAGTTACGGCACTATTTTGCCTAGTTCCTTCACCCGAGTTCTCTCAAGCGCCTTAGTATTCTCTACCTGACCACCTGTGTCGGTTTAGAGTACGATTCAATATTATTTATAGCTTAGAGGTTTTTCTTGTAAGCATGGTATCAATTACTTCATACAGTAAAGTATTTCGTCATTACGCCTCAATGTTAATAATTATTCGGATTTTCCTAAATAATTCACCTAAACGCTTAAACCAAGACAACCATCACCTGGATAACCTAACCTTCTCCGTCCCCCCTTCGCAAATAATACCAAGTACAGGAATATTAACCTGTTATCCATCGACTACGCTTTTCAACCTCATCTTAGGAATCGACTTACCCTACCCCGATTAACGTTGGATAGGAACCCTTAGTCTTTCGGCGAATAGGTTTTTCACCTATTTTATCGTTACTCATGTCAGCATTCGCACTTCTGATTTCTCCAATAAATTTCACAATTTATCTTCAACAATTTACAGAACGCTCCCCTACCCAATAAATAATTTATTTATTTATTGTCGCAGCTTCGGTGTATAATTTTAGCCCCGTTACATCTTCCGCGCAGGATGACTAGACCAGTGAGCTATTACGCTTTCTTTAAATGATGGCTGCTTCTAAGCCAACATCCTGGCTGTTTATGCCTTCCCACTTCGTTTCCCACTTAATTATAACTTAGGGACCTTAGCTAGCGATCTGGGTTGTTTCCCTTTCCACAACGGACGTTAGCACCCGCTGTGTGTCTCCCGTGATAACATTATTCGGTATTTGAAGTTTGCATCGGATTGGTAAGTCTGGAAGACTCCCTAACCGAAACAGAGCTCTACCCCCGAATATGAATTACACGAGGCGCTACCTAAATAGCTTTCGGGGAGAACCAGCTATCTCCCGGTTTGATTGGTCTTTCACCCCTAACCACAAGTCATCCGCTAATTTTTCAACATTAGTCGGTTCGGTCCTCCAGTAAGAATTACCAAACCTTCAACCTGCTCATGGTTAGATCACCGGGTTTCGGGTCTATATCTTGCAACTAAACGCCCTTTTAAGACTCGGTTTCCCTACGGCTTCCTTATACAGTTAACCTTGCTACAAAATATAACTCGCTGACCCATTATACAAAAGGTACGCAGTCACATTTTTTACAAAATGCTCCTACTGCTTGTACGTATATGATTTCAGGTTCTATTTCACTCCCCTAACCGGGGTTCTTTTCACCTTTCCCTCACGGTACTAGTTCACTATCGGTCAGTCAGTAGTATTTAGCCTTAGAGGATGATCCCCCTATATTCAAACAAGATTTCACGTGTCTCGTTCTACTCTTTGAAACTATAATTAGTATATTTTAACATACGAGACTATCACTCTGTATCGTATATCTTTCCAGATATTTCTGCTAATATAATAAATACGTATGTTTCTGGGCTATTTCCTTTTCGCTCGCCACTACTAAGAAAATCTCTATTGATTTCTTTTCCTCAGGATACTTAGATGTTTCAGTTCTCCTGGTTTGCTTCGTTATCCTATGTATTCAAATAACGATAATATATAGTTAAATATATTAGGTTTCCCCATTCGGACATCATCGATTAATAATGTTTCAAATCAACTCATCGATGCTTTTCGCAGATTAGCACGTCCTTCATCGCCTCTGACTGCCAAGGCATCCATCATATACGCTTATTTACTTAACCTTACAACCCACAATCGTTTATAAAAAATTTAATATTAATTTATAAAAATTAATAAATTTTTAAATTTTTTTAAAAGATAATTACCTAATTTTTAAAGAACAATAACTTAAATTAAAATCTAAAAAACTTTTAAGGGCACTCTTTTTTAGAGTGTACTATAGTAAAGGAGGTGATCCAACCACAGGTTCCCCTACGGTTACCTTGTTACGACTTCACCCCAGTTATGAATCACAAAGTGGTAAGCGCCCTCCGAAAATAATGGTTAAGCAACTTACTTCTTTTACAACCCACTCCCATGGTGTGACGGGCGGTGTGTACAAGGCCCGGGAACGTATTCACCGTAGCGTTCTGATCTACGATTACTAGCGATTCCGACTTCATAGAGTCGAGTTGCAGACTCCAATCCGAACTAAGATATATTTTGTGAGATCCGCTCACTCTTACGAGGCTGCTTCTCTTTGTATATACCATTGTAGCACGTGTGTAGCCCTGGTCGTAAGGGCCATGATGACTTGACGTCGTCCTCACCTTCCTCCGGTTTATCACCGGCAGTTTCCTTTGAGTTCCCAGCTTAAACTGATGGCAACAAAGGACAAGGGTTGCGCTCGTTGCGGGACTTAACCCAACATTTCACAACACGAGCTGACGACAGCCATGCAGCACCTGTCTCATGGTTCCCGAAGGCACTTAAATATCTCTATTAAATTCCATGGATGTCAAGACCAGGTAAGGTTTTTCGCGTTGCATCGAATTAAACCACATGCTCCACCGCTTGTGCGGGCCCCCGTCAATTCATTTGAGTTTTAACCTTGCGGTCGTACTCCCCAGGCGGTCGACTTAACGCGTTAGCTACGAAAGTTATAAGTCAAGCTTACAACCTTCAAGTCGACATCGTTTACAGCATGGACTACCAGGGTATCTAATCCTGTTTGCTCCCCATGCTTTCGCACCTGAGCGTCAGTATTCGTCCAGGGGGTCGCCTTCGCCACTGGTATTCCTCCAGATATCTACGCATTTCACCGCTACACCTGGAATTCTACCCCCCTCTACGAAACTCAAGTTAATTAGTTTCAAATGCAGTTCCTAAGTTAAGCTTAGGGATTTCACATCTGACTTAATTAACCGCCTACGTGCTCTTTACGCCCAGTAATTCCGATTAACGCTAGCACCCTCCGTATTACCGCGGCTGCTGGCACGGAGTTAGCCGGTGCTTCTTTTACAAGTAACGTCAATAATAAAATATATTAGATTTTATCTTTTCTTTCTTGTTGAAAGTACTTTACAACCCGAAGGCCTTCTTCATACACGCGGCATAGCTGCATCAGGCTTTCGCCCATTGTGCAATATTCCCCACTGCTGCCTCCCGTAGGAGTCTGGACCGTGTCTCAGTTCCAGTG
>NZ_CP046210.1:0-718 GCF_012570535.1 Enterobacteriaceae endosymbiont of Donacia semicuprea | reverse complement strand
TTTTCGCTGCCGCTCGACTTGCATGTGTTAGGCTTGCCGCCAGCGTTCAATCTGAGCCATGATCAAACTCTTCAATTTAAAAAAAATACGATACAAAATAATTAATTTCTAAAAATTGAATGCCCACATATATTTTCTGATAAATTATTAAAGAACTAAAAATTATTTTATATATAATAATTTTTACTATTATTAGTAATAATACTAGTTATTTATTAAAAGTCAAACAAAATTTATATTAAATATATTTAATATTTAATATTTTATATCTTATTATTCCTCGAGGAGTATGAACATTAATAATATTATTTTTTTCTTTTCCAATTAATGCTCTAGAAATAGGTGCATTAACTGAAATTAAATTATTTTTCAGATCTCCTTCATCATTACCAACAATTTTATAAGAAATAATTTCATTAGTTGTTATATTTATTAAACTTATTGTAGCACCAAAAATAATTTTATTATTATGTATAATTTTTGTAACATCTATTATATTAGCATTTGATAATTTTATTTCTATATCCTTAATACGTCCTTCACAAAAACTTTGTGCTTCACGTGCTGCTTGATATTCAGAATTTTCTTTTAAATCACCATGTTTTCTTGCTTCTATAATAGAATTAATAATTTTTGGTCTTTCTATATTTTTTAATTTCATTAATTCTTTATGTAGTTTTTTTATACCTTGTAAGGTCATAGGAATTTGATTTATCAT